>JAERTF010000143.1 GCA_016845105.1 Bacteroidota bacterium
GTTCATATAAATACGGAAATCCATATGTTATATCGCAGACATCTTAGAATAAAAGTACTTCAATCGCTTTATTCATGGTACTCAGGGGGAATTAATGATATTGTAGTAGGAGAAAAACAACTTCTCGAAAGCATTGATAAACTTCATGATCTTTTCTTATACCAACTTTCATTTTTAGTGGAATTAAAAAGATTTGCAGAAATTAGAATTGAAGAGAACAAGCGTAAGTTTTATCCCACCGACGATGACCTTAACCCTAACCTGCGATTTGTACAAAATAAAGTATTACTTGAAATAGAGCAGAATAACGAATTCATCCTTGGAGAAAATAAACTAAAGGTAAATTGGACTGATCAATCTGATATGATACTCAAGTTCTATAATTTACTAAAGACCAAAGAGTTTTATAAAAAATACATGACTTCGGAGCCATCCATTGATTCGGATAAGAAACTGATCGTAAAAATTATTGATAAATTGCTTTCCGAATTCGATCTACTAAAAGCCTACTATGAAGAGAAGAGTGTATATTTTACAGATGGGTATGATTTGGTTATCCTACTTTTGATAAAATTCACCGAAAACTTTTCCAGTAAATTCAAGTCTAATAGTTCATTACCTGGTATTTACAAACCAGCAATTGATGGTAAAAATGAAGATCGTGATTTTGTACGAAAACTATATAAGCTGGTCCTTCGAAACGATGAGCAAACCGATGAAGAACTTAAAATACGTACCAAAAATTGGGAATTTGAACGTATACCATTGATGGATGTAATACTTCTAAAAATGGCAATTATCGAATTGCAGGAAATGGAAACAGTGCCTGTAAAAGTAACATTAAACGAATACATCGAGTTGGCCAAGTATTTTAGTACAAACAATAGTAAAGTATTTGTTAATGGTGTTCTGGACAGGCTAATACGTGAATACAAAGAAGAAGGTAAAATTAAGAAATCAGGACGAGGACTAATGGACTAAAAAAAATTTTGAGTTTTTGTTACCTTTGCAATCCTCAAAAAAACATGAAAAAAAAATTAAAAATATTCTAATACTACAATACTATGGCATTTGATTTGGAAATGATTAAGGAACAATACAGCAAGTTTCCTAGTCGTATATTAGCAGCAAAAAAACTACTTGGAAAACCATTAACCCTATCGGAAAAGATTCTTTACACACATTTGGACATTGGTACTCCTACAATAGAATACAAAAGAGGTGAATCTTATGTTGATTTTCGACCTGATCGTGTTGCCATGCAGGATGCAACAGCTCAAATGGCATTACTACAATTTATGCAAGCCGGAAAAAGTAAAGCAGGAGTTCCTTCAAGTGTACATTGCGATCACTTAATTCAAGCGAAAGAGGGTGCTGATCTAGATCTGGAAAAAGCAAATTATACTAATCAAGAAGTTTATGATTTTTTAGCCTCTGTTTCCAATAAATATGGAATTGGATTTTGGAAACCGGGTGCTGGTATTATACATCAGGTAGTATTAGAAAACTATGCTTTTCCAGGGGGTATGATGATTGGAACGGATTCGCATACACCAAACGCAGGCGGTTTAGGTATGGTTGCAATTGGTGTTGGTGGAGCAGATGCTGTGGACGTTATGGCAGATATGCCATGGGAACTCAAATTCCCAAAACTAATTGGCGTGAAGCTTTCAGGAAGGCTTAGTGGATGGTCATCACCAAAGGACGTTATCCTGAAGGTAGCTGATATACTTACAGTTAAAGGCGGCACCGGTGCGATTGTTGAATACTTCGGTGAAGGAGCAAGTAGTTTAAGTGCCACAGGAAGAGCTACCATTTGTAATATGGGGGCCGAAATTGGAGCCACAACTTCAACATTTGGTTATGATAGCAAAACTGCCGAATATTTACGTCAAACGAACCGCGCTGATGTAGCAACTCTAGCTGACTCAATAGCTGAACACCTAAGGGGTGATGACGAAGTATATGCTAATCCTGAAACTTATTTTGATCAAGTTATTGAAATAAATCTTACCAGATTAGAACCAGCTTTAAATGGACCATTTACTCCTGATTTACGGACAGCAGTTTCCGAAATAAAGGAAGTAGCTAAAAAGAATGACTGGCCTTTAAATCTTGAAGCAGGATTGATTGGATCATGTACAAACTCATCGTATGAAGATATTACCAGAGCTGCATCAATTGCAAGGCAGGCAAATGCTCAAAACCTCAAGGTTAAGTCGGAATTGTTTATAACACCTGGATCGGAACTTGTTAGATATACAATTGAGCGAGATGGCCTAATCGAAGAATTTGAAAAACTTGGTGCAACAGTACTTGCCAACGCATGTGGCCAATGTATCGGACAATGGGATCGTGAAGATGTTAAAGACCAGCACCGTAATTCAATAATAACATCATTTAACAGAAATTTTGCGAAACGAAATGATGGAAATCCAAATACATATGCATTTGTGAGTTCACCAGATATGGTGATGGCTTATGCCCTTGCTGGCAAACTTGATTTTAATCCACTTACAGATTCAATTGCAAATGAAGATGGTGAATTAATTAAGTTGAAAGAACCCGAAGGTATTGTTTACCCAAAGCTTGGTTTTGAGGTGAAAGATCCAGGTTATCAGTCACCAGCTGAAGATGGAAGTAATGTTGTTGTTGTTGTTGATCCTGAATCTAAACGTTTACAGCTACTTACTCCATTTAACGCATGGGATGGCAATGATTATATAGGTTTAAAACTACTAATTAAAGCAAAGGGCAAATGTACAACCGACCATATATCAATGGCAGGTCCCTGGTTACGTTTTAGAGGACATCTTGAGAATATCAGCCAAAATATGCTTATAGGCGCCGTTAATTATTTCAATGACGAAACAAACAGTGTAAAGGATCAGGTAAATGGAAAGTATGAACCAGTACCCGAATCTGCTCAAAATATGCGAGATGCAGGAATTGGGACTGTTGTAATTGGAGACGAAAACTATGGTGAAGGATCATCGAGAGAACATGCCGCCATGGAACCAAGGTTTTTGGGTGTAAAAGTAGTTCTCGTTCGTTCCTTTGCACGAATACATGAAACAAATCTAAAAAAACAAGGTGTACTTGCCTTAACCTTTGATAATAAAGAAGACTATAATAAGGTACGTGAAGATGATAGTTTTGATATAATTGGATTAACCACCTTCTCACCAGGCATACAGCTCAAAGTTATACTTACTCATTCTGATGGTAGTAAAGACGAGATTATTACTAATCATACCTATAATAGTAATCAAATTGAGTGGTTCAAGGCTGGTAGTGCTCTAAATCTAATCAAAGCTCAGAATCAATAATTTGTTGGAGTATGAAAATTGGCTCGGATAGTATTGCAAGCATTTCTTATTCCTTAACTAGTAATAATAGTGGAGAATTATTGGAAAAGACACCTGATGACAAAATAATGAAGTTCAAATTTGGCAATGGAGAATTACTCCCATTATTTGAAAAAAATCTAATGAATCTGGAAAAAGGAGAAAAATTCGATTTCATTGTACCTTCAGCAGAAGCCTATGGGCCGGTTGATCCATATGCCATTTTTGATATTCCAAAAGACACTTTTGAAGTTGAAGGAAAAGTTGATGAAAAAATGTTACAAGTGGGAAACCAAATACCGCTCACTGATAATCAAGGAAATAAACACCTTGGATTAATAACCAAAGTAATGGATAAAGCCGTAACTATGAATTTCAACCACCCATTGGCAGGCGTTGATTTAAGATTTGTAGGTGAAGTTATTCAAGTATTTGAATAGATATAACCTTATAATTAATTATTTGTTTTAATAAACTTTACTATGATAAACAGACTCACAATAATATTGTTGATGATTGCCGCAAGTATATTGATATTTGCTTGCTCATCAAATAATTCAAATGGTAATAGGTCAGAAAAGGAAGATAATAATATTGATAATACTAAAGTATCCTATGTATATCAAAATGACGCAAAATTTGATGCATTAAACAAAAAGGGTGCAAAAATTGTCAAAATTTCAGAAGTAGCGTTGGGTAGTAAGCTTAAAAAAGCCATTGCAGAAGGCGGATTGGAATATGCCATAGATTTCTGTAACCTTGAAGCCATGAAAATTACTGACTCTTTATCTAAAGCACAAGGCGTTACAATTAAAAGAATTGCGCAAAAAAATAGAAACCCACAAAATAAAGCCAATGAAACTGAGGCAAAGATTTTTAAGCATTATGTAATGGATTATCTAACCGGTAAACCTCTAAAACCTCGAATGGCAATTAATGATAATAATAATCCTGTTTATTATCGCCCCATCATAACAAATAATATGTGTTTATCATGTCATGGAACTCCAAATGAAACTATTCCTCCTGAATTATTTAGGAAGATAAATGAAAAATATCCCGAAGATAAAGCCATAGATTTTAAAGCCGGCCATCCACGAGGTATGTGGGCAATTACATACAACAATATCAAAGTAAACAAATAAGGTACTGTGAATTAATTTAAATAGCCAATAACCATGGGGTTGCCTTGTATTCATTGTGGAGAAGATTGTGGAAACCACCCAATTATATGGGATGATAAACCATTTTGCTGCAATGGTTGCTCTACCGTTTATCAAATTCTAAATCAAAACAAGCTTAGTAAGTATTACGATATTCAACCCATGTCAGGGATAAAGGTTGAACAAGTAGATCTTGGGGATAAATATGCATATATTGAAAATGAAGAGATCAAAGAAAAACTATTAGATTTCTCAGATGGTGGAATAAGCAAAATAACCCTGTTTATTCCAACAATTCATTGTGCTTCATGTATTTGGTTACTGGAGAACCTATACACTCTAAATCCAAATATAATTACTTCATCTGTAAATTTCCCAAAAAAAATTGTAAGTATTACTTTTAAAGATGACCACATTTCTTTACGACAGGTTGTTGAGCTTTTGGTTTCCATACACTATGTTCCTGAAATAACACTTGACCAACTTGATAAGAAAGACAGTAGTATAAGTGAACGTAGCTTATTACTCAAAATCGGGATTTCGGGATTTAGTTTTATGAATGTAATGCTTTATAATTTTCCTGAATACCTTCCGGGTGGCGATGAATTGAGTAATATGTTCACCCGTTTTTTTGGTATAATGAGCTTGATATTAGCCCTACCTGTGGTAATTTATTGTGCCAATGATTATTACTTAAGTGCATACAAAGGACTAAAGCATAAAATGGTAAATATTGACGTTCCAATTACCTTGGGAATTGTTACACTTTTTCTGCAAAGCACCTACGAAGTAATAACCGCCAATGGAATTGGATATATGGACTCCTTAATTGGCCTGGTATTGTTTCTTTTAATTGGTAAATGGTATCAAGGAAAGACCTACCAGGCATTATCTTTTGAAAGGGATTATAAATCGTATTTTCCTGTTGCTGTAACCAAAGTAATGGATGGCAATACGGAAACATTACCTTTGAGTAAATTGAAATTATCAGATAGGATATTAATTAGAAATCAGGAAATTATCCCTGCCGACTCACTATTACTTAAAGGAGATGCAAATATTGATTACTCATTTGTTACTGGTGAATCCATACCCGTATCTAAGAAAATAGGAGAAAGTATTTTTGCAGGTGGACGTCAGGTTGGGAGTTCCATTGAAATTGAAGTTGTAAAAGATGTCGAACAAAGCTATTTAACTCAATTGTGGAATCAGGATAGCAGTGGAACCAAAAGTCAAGCTCAGTTGGTAAGCATAATAAATAGGGTAAGTGAATACTTTACTGTAATAATCTTATTAATTGCTACTATTGCAGCTGTTTACTGGTTAATATTTGATCCGTCATTGGCATTGTTTGCTTTTACTTCAGTGTTAATAATTGCTTGTCCGTGTGCACTTGCGCTAACAGTACCGTTCACTTTTGGCAGTACAATGCGACAATTTGGACGAAGGGGGTTTTATCTTAAGAATACCGATGTAATTGAAAAGCTAAGAAAGATAGATACAATTATATTTGATAAAACCGGTACAATTACCATAAACAGTACAATGAAGTCACAATTTATTGGGTCGCAACTATCAAATGATCAACTTTCATCAATAAAAGCCCTAGCTTATAACTCAAGCCACCCTTTAAGCGCTACCATTGCCGAATCAATTAAAATAAGTAACAGCTCAAATCAAACAGTAAAGAATTACAAGGAAATACCATCATTGGGAATATCGGGAGAAGTAAATGGGGTTCAAATAAATATGGGTTCAAGTAAATTTGTCACAGGTAAAGATGATATGAATCCCAATAGTACGAATGTTTATGTTTTTATGGGTGATCGAGTCCTTGGTTATTTTAAAATAGAAAATAGTTACAGAAAAGGACTTGTTGATGTTATTGCTGCTCTATCAAAAAAGTTTGCACTATTCTTATTATCAGGTGATAATGAAGCAGAAAGAAATAATCTGGCTCCATTATTTGGCTCCGAATCAAATCTAAAGTTTAATCAGAGTCCGGCTGATAAAATGGATTTTGTAAGTAAACAAAAGAGTCTGGGGAACAAAGTGTTAATGATAGGTGATGGACTTAATGATGCAGGTGCTCTAATGGAAAGTGATGTTGGGCTAACCATTGCTGATGATATTTACAGCTTCTCCCCTGCATGCGATGGAATAATTGAATCATCAAAATTTGAAAAGCTTCCTGATTTTATTAATTTCACAAAAACATCAATTTTAATTGTGATTTTGAGTTTCATTATCTCATTTATTTATAACTTTATCGGATTATTTTTTGCAGTTCAAGGAAATCTATCGCCCTTAATAGCGGCAATATTAATGCCCATTAGTTCGGTAAGTGTAGTTGCTTTTGCGACATTCTCCATTAGCACCCTATCTAAAAGACTGATTTCCTGACACTATGACTTGTTATTTTAAATGTTTCTAAATAGTCATTTTTGAAATAGGAAAACATAATATTTATATTTTTGGGTTTAATTTATTAATTAGGAACTTTAATACCTAAATGTCAGTAATCATAATATTAGTAATAGTAGGAATTGTTGTAGCAGGCTTATTTCTACTTGGTTTTATTTGGGCAGTTAAATCTGGGCAGTATGACGATATGTACTCCCCTTCTGTTCGAATTCTATTTGACAATGATAAGGATATCTTAAGCTCTGAAGAGGAAACTGATATCACTGAGAATGATAATTCTGAAATTAATTATAAAATATAGTATCAAACCAATAATTATAGCTTATGGAGTTACAGAAATTTACTTATGACAACAGGCTGACTAATTTGTTTATTTGGGCCACAGTTGGCTGGGGAATAGTAGCAATGCTGGTTGGATTAACAATCGCATTGGAGCTTATTTTTCCAAATATGAGTGGTGAAATATCATGGTTAGTTTTTAGCCGAATCCGCCCTGTACATACAAATGCAGCTATTTTTGCTTTTGTAGGAAATGGATTTTTCGCGGCTATTTATTACTCAATGCCCCGTCTTCTTAAAACACCAATGTATAGTAAAGCATTGGGAAATATCCATTTTTGGGGATGGCAATTGATAATTGTACTTGCAGCACTAACCTATCCATTTGGATTTACCCAATCAAAAGAATACGCTGAATTAATTTGGCCCATTGATGTGCTTGTGGTAGTTATTTGGGTCTTTTTTGGACTTAACCTATTTGCTACTATTGTAAATCGACGTGTTAAACATATTTACGTAGCTATATGGTTTTACATAGCTACATGGGTTACCATTGCTGTTCTATACATAGTAAATAACCTTGCATTACCAGTTTCATTAACACTAAGTTATCCAATTTATGCAGGTATACAAGATGCACTTGTGCAGTGGTGGTATGGACACAATGCTGTTGCATTTTTCCTAACTACCCCAATTTTGGGTATGATGTATTATTTTATTCCAAAGGCTGCAAACAGACCTATTTATTCATACAAGCTAAGTATAATTCACTTTTGGGCTTTAATATTCCTTTATATCTGGGCTGGTCCACATCACCTGCTCTATTCAGCTCTACCCGATTGGGCACAAGCTCTGGGAGTTGTATTTTCTGTGATGCTAATTGCTCCTTCATGGGGTGGTATGATAAATGGACTACTAACATTAAGGGGTGCATGGGACAAAGTACGTGAAGATCCTGTACTTAAAATGTTTGTTGTAGGTGTTACTGCATATGGTATGTCCACATTTGAAGGTCCAATGCTCTCGCTAAAAACTGTAAATGCTTTAAGTCATTTCACTGATTGGACAATAGCACATGTACATATTGGTACATTGGGCTGGAATTCAATGATGAATTTTGGTATGATTTATTGGCTGGTTCCAAGATTATTTAAAACTAAACTGTATTCTGTAAAACTTGCAAATACGCATTTCTGGATTGCTACCCTTGGTATGCTATTTTTCTCAATACCACTGTACTTTGCGGGCTTCACTCAGGCATTAATGTGGAAAGAATTCACAGCAGAAGGATTCCTTGCATATCCAAATTTCCTTGAAACTGTTACACAAATACTTCCAATGTATTACTTACGAGCATTTGGTGGAGCGTTATATGTAATTGGTGCAATTCTATTTATATACAACGTATGGAAAACAGCTGCCCAAGGTAAATTTAACAGATATGAAAATGATGAAGCTGCACCAAAAGGTCCAGCTAAAAAGGGTGAGAGCTTCCACAGAAGTATCGAAGGCAAACCATTAAAATTTACCTTGCTTGCATTAGTTGCAATCCTAATTGGAGGTTTATTTGAGGTGGTTCCTATGTACCTTGTAAAATCAAATATCCCAACCATTGCGGCCGTTAAACCATATACACCTCTAGAATTAGAGGGTCGTGATGTTTATATAGCAGAAGGTTGTTATCTATGTCATTCACAAATGATTCGACCTTTCAGGAATGAAACTGAACGCTATGGTGAATATACCAAGGCAGGTGAAACTGTTTACGATCACCCTTTCCAGTTTGGCTCCAAAAGAACAGGTCCCGATTTAGCCAGAGAAGGTGTAAAAACTCTGCCCAACTATAAACCCGATTCGTGGCATTTTAATCACATGATTAACCCACAAAAGGTTAGCCCCGAATCAATTATGCCACCTTATCCCTGGTTAGCTGAAAATGAAATTGATATTTCATTAACCCCTAACAAAATTAATGTAATGAGGACTTTGGGAGTTCCATACCCCGAGGGTTACGAAGATCAAGCTATAGCTGATCTAAAAGCTCAGTATGACCAAATTGCTAACGGTTTACGAAGTGGAGGTATTGAAGTTGAAGACAATAAAGAAATTATTGCTCTTATAGCTTACCTGCAGCGACTAGGAACTGATGTTTATAATAATAAATAATTAAAAACTTGATGTTATGAAGATCGTTATTAACCAACTTGAACAAATAGCAGGGGTTGAAATCTACCCTATAGTTGCTCTGTTGATATTCTTTTCATTTTTTGTATTAGTTACTTATATGGTTATTAAAACAGATAAAAATGAAATTGAGGAACTAAGCAAAATGCCACTTGATGGTAATGACGATCTTCAAATTGATAATCATCATAACTAAAAAGATAAGCTATGGCTACAGATAATAAAGATAAAACTCATGATGAAGAGGGATATGAGATAGATACATTGACCAATGAGAGATTAATTCAAGATCATACATATGATGGAATTAAAGAATTGGACAACGACCTTCCACCATGGTGGAAGTGGTTATTTTATTTAACAATCATTTTCGCAATAGTATATATGGTTCGATTGTTTGTTTTTCAAGCCGACGACCTTGTTCAAGAAAGCGAATATCAATTGGTAATGGATAAACATGCCAAAGACAATCCTAAAAGTGATGAATCAAATACTTTTAAAATCGAACTATTAACTAGTTCTGCTGATTTAGAGGCAGGTAAAGAAACTTGGACTAAGATATGTGCTGCCTGTCATCTTGTTGATGGTGGCGGTATTGTAGGGCCTAACATGACAGACAACTATTGGATTCATGGTAATACAGTTGACGATTTATATACAATTGTTACCAATGGTGTTATTGAAAAAGGCATGATTCCTTATAATACACAACTAAGTGAGAAGGCCAGATTGCAGGTAGTTAGCTATATCCTTACTGATATAGTTGGTTCAACACCTGCTACACCAAAAGCACCTGAAGGAAAAGAGTATAAATAGTTTTAATTAACAACAAAACGAAAAGCCGGATTGAGAAATTCGGCTTTTTGTTTAAAATAATATTGTGGTGGTTTTATAAGGTTATTTACTGTTTGATGGGATATAAAATTCCACTATTATTATGACATATATCATATTTTATCTAAATTTATGGAATTTTTATATGATCAATATCATTACAGCAAATAATAAGTTATCACATAAAGTATAGTTAAATATGACAAATATGGGCAAAAACAAAGAAGCAGATTACTTCAGAGACAAACTCACAACAGTTGCGAGTGATGGAAATCGTGTTTGGGTTTATGCAAAAAAAATAAAGGGAAGGTTTTTTAATCGCCGAAAAGTTGTTGCATTTTTCCTATTGGCTTTATTTTATGTTGGACCATTCATTAAAATTGGCAATGAGCCAATTATGCTTTTTGATGTCTTGCAAAGAAAATTTGTAATATTTGGTACGGTTTTTTGGCCTCAGGATTTCCACTTGATATTAATCTCATTAATTACACTTATTGTATTCGTAGTACTGTTTACTGTAATTTTCGGACGCCTTTTTTGTGGGTGGATTTGTCCACAAACAATCTTTATGGAATTTGTTTTCAGACAAATCGAATACCTAATAGAAGGTACTGCGGCCGAGCAAAAACGATTAAACCAGCAACCACTCAGCTTTAATAAGCTCTGGAGAAAATCGCTAAAACACATTATATTTTACATAATAGCTGTAATTACATCATCTACTTTTTTAGCATACATTATAGGTATTGAAAGTATTACTGAATTTTTAAAAAAAGGGCCTATCGTTAATATGGGAGGCTATATTGGACTCCTGTTATTCTCCGGTGTATTTTATTTTGTTTTTGCTTTTTTTCGTGAACAAGTTTGTACTATAGCATGCCCCTATGGTAGACTTCAAGGTGTATTGGTTGATAAGAAATCGATTATAGTTGGATATGACTATAAACGAGGCGAACCCAGAGCACCAATAAATAAAAAAGGCGATGTTGAAACTGGTGACTGTATTGACTGCAAAGCATGTGTTGTTGTTTGTCCTACAGGTATAGATATTAGAAACGGTACTCAATTGGAATGTATTAATTGTACAGCGTGTATCGATGCTTGTGATGCAGTAATGGACAGAGTTAGTAAACCTCGGGGTTTAATTAGATATGACTCTGAACTTGGAATCGAAACTGGTAATCATTCTATTTTTAATACCCGATCAATTGCCTATTCAGTAGTTCTTGTTCTACTACTCTTTTTTGTTGGCTACCTTTTTATGCTCCGGGGTGATTTTGAGTCAACAATACTTAGAGCTCGTGGATCATTATATCAAAATTATGGAACAGATAGCCTTAGTAACATTTATGATTTTAATTTGGTAAATAAATCAAAAACTCCAATTAAAATTAACTATAGGTTGGAATCTCACAATGGTAGAATTAAACATATTCAAGAAAATATACCCGTACCAGTTGGCGATGTAGGAAAAGGAACCTTTCTCATAATAATAAGTAAGGATCAATTGGAGACCTCAAATACACCAATAATAATAGGGCTATATAATAACGGCACTCAGGTTGATACATATAAAAGCACATTTGTTGGTCCTAGTTCACTCGATAGACAGTAATTACTAAATTAGCAAATCAAAAAATATACAGTTTACATGTAACACATAAAAGATTATGAAGATAAAATGGAATTGGGGAACTAAATTAGTAATATGGATAACAGCATTTATTGTTTTTATGCTAACTCTTGTATTCATTAGTTTTAACTACGATATAGGTTTGGTTGAAAAAGATTATTACCCCAAAGGATTAGCCTATCAAGACCGTATAAATGCAATTGAAAATGCTAAAAATATCAATGCGATTTTTAATATAACCCAAGACAAGGATTATATAAAAATTCAAATTCCCGAACTACAAATCGAGCAGGGTACCATTACCCTATTCCGTCCTTCTGATAATTCATATGATAGAATATTTGACATGATTTCATCTGATAATGAATTAATTA
Organism: Bacteroidota bacterium; assembly: GCA_016845105.1. Classification (GTDB taxonomy): domain Bacteria; phylum Bacteroidota; class Bacteroidia; order Bacteroidales; family F082. The sequence goes on from JAERTF010000143.1 coordinate 12,239, forward strand.
TCATACCAAAAACAGAAACCATACTGGGTAAATACATTATAAAGATTAACTGGAAATATAAAGATAAGGAATATTATGTTGAACAGTTACTCTACGTTAAATAGTAGTTTATGTACGAGCTATACATATTTGCATTAGTGACAGGATTAGTTGGCAGCCTTCACTGCATTGGAATGTGCGGGCCAATAGCCATTGCACTTCCATTGGGGAATAAAAGTTTATTCTCAAGGATTCTAGGTGGGACAGTTTATAATATAGGCAGAATACTTACATATGCCTTACTTGGAGCCATTTTTGGTTTATTGGGCGAAGGAATTGAAATGGCCGGACTACAACAATGGGCTTCAATACTACTTGGAGTTGCCATGATACTTTCAGTTATTGCCCCTGCCCTATTCAGAGGAAAAATAAAATTTGAGCAAATATTTTTCGGATATGCAGGGAAACTTATTGGAAGCTTTAGAAAATTATTCACAATTAGCTCCATTCCTTCTCTCTTCTTAATTGGCCTACTCAATGGATTACTTCCTTGCGGATTGGTATATGTAGCTATTGCAGGAGCTATAAATACTGTTGATATATTAAGTGGTATTATTTATATGATAATATTTGGACTAGGTACGATTCCAATAATGCTTGCAATACCCTTATTAGGGAATTTAATTGGCAATACCTTTCGTAAAAAATATTCAAAAATACTATCAGGTTTTATAATCATATTAGGTATAATATTTATTCTTAGGGGTTTATCATTGGGTATCCCATATATTAGCCCACCAAAAAAGATGCTTGTTCCACACGAGAAAAGCAAGAAAATGGGTGTAAAAGGTGAAGACAATAATACCAAAAGAATGAGTTGTTGCGGTAGCGACTAATGAATTTGATAGTTTGATTGAACTGTTATTAACCCCTACTACATTACCAATTCATCTATCAATATTTACAAAAATAATAGTCTAGAATTCTTCTAAATAAAAAATACTTTAGTAGCTTTGCAGATCAAAATATTAAATCAAACTACAGATGAAAAAAATAATGACATTACTCACCAGCCTGATAATTATTGGTACAACGTCCATCGCATTTGCAACATCACCCGGAGATGATCCAGCTGCTGCGAAATACCCAGAAGGGGCAAAAATATACGCTGCAAAATGTGTTGCTTGCCACCAAGTTACGGGTATGGGTATTCCTAATGCCTTTCCTCCACTAAAGGGATCTGATTATTTAATGGCTGATAAAAAAAGAGCTGTTGAGCAGGTGCTTAATGGATCGCATGAAGAGATGGTTGTAAATGGTGTTACCTACAATATGCCCATGCCATTTCAGGTTGATACACATCAAGATGCAGTACATGTAATTAATTACGTATTAAATGCATGGGGAAATAATGGCGGATCCATTACACTAGAGGATGTAAAAGACATAGAAAAAGTAAGATAATTTTTAATTTCGATTTAAGAATGCAGATTAGATGAATTAGTCTGCATTTTTTTTACCAAAACCGAATGATCATAATAACATAAAAACCATGAGAAAACTACTCTTAATATTACTTGCATTTGCCTTTTTTACAGCATGTGAAAACACACCTGAAAAAAACAATGGTAAAGAAACTATTGAAGAGGTAATTGAAAAGGACCCAAATATTTTTGGTAAAGAAATTGTTTTGGATAAAGTAGCAGATTCCAGACGACTTCCTAGTCTGATGGAAACAACAAATACTCTTGGTATTAAATTAATTGGAAAAGTAAATGATGTTTGTCAGGCATCTGGTTGCTGGTTAGATATGGATCTTGGTGATAACCAGTATATTCATGTTACTTTCAAGGATGAAAATTTTGTTGTACCCAAGAATATTGCCGGGAAAACTATCGTAATTGATGGCATAGCAAAAAAAGAATTAGTTTCCGTTGAGATGCAAAAGAAAGCAGCAAAAAGTGAAGGACTTAGCCAAAAAGAGATTGATGCTATTGCTTCACCAAAAACAGAATATTATTTTGAGGCAACTGGAATAATAATCAAGTAGCAAAAAAAAACAGAAGTAAACCTTAGTACGTTGAAGTAATTTCTGTAATTTTGGTAGAGTGTGAAATAAATCGCTTGCTATCAACATATTTCATTAACTACACATAATTTTATAGCAAGGGATTAATTTGTAATTAACATTGTTCAAAATAATCACTTAAGATTCAATTATGAGGCTTACTTTTATCAGATTATTATTAGTTACATTAGTTTTATTGACACTTCAATCAATAGCTAAAAATGATGATACAATTGCCAAACTAAATATAATTTCAGATTACCTCTTAGTTAGTTTTGAGGATACAACAAAACACCCTTTAAAACCTCCCATAACGAATAGCCCAAGAGCAACATTATCGTACTTTATCTCATCTATGAATAGGTCCTTTAGGATTTCAGATGCTGCATATTTGCAAAGCATTAAAGAACCAGGTATTTTCTTTTCAGATGAAGTTAATCGTATGAGAGAACAATCGGAATATCTTTTCAATAGATCAGTTTATTGCTTAGACATGACTAACTTCCCACCTACCCTAAGAAGTGATATGAGTTATACAATGGCAATTATGTTGAAGGAAATACTTGACAGAATTGATTTACCGCCTCTGGATGAGATTCCAGATGCCTCGGATGTAGAATATAATTTGGAAACTAAAAAGTACCCAAATTTGCTTAAATGGACTATTCCAAATACTGATATTGTAATTTCCAGAATCGAAACTGGTGACCGAGAAGGAGAATTTCTTTTCTCGGCCAAAACCGTTGAAAGACTACCTGAATTTTATCATCGTATTAAAAATCAACCCTATAAAACAGATAAGTTTATCACAGCAGGTGCTTATAATTTCTATATCAGTACACCAGGACATATCTTACCTCCAAAATGGAAAAGATTTATTCCAAGTTGGTCAAATGGTATGTATCTTGGTCAAACAATATGGCAATGGGTACTATTTTTTATTTTACTCATTGTTATAACACTGATTACCAAATTATTATATAATTTATTAATCATAGGAACCAAAAAAAAGTCAAATGTTATACGAAGTTGGTTTTTGGTATTATTTTTCATACTAGTAGAAGCACTTATACAAGGTCTTTATTACTTATTAAACGACCAAATTAACATAACTGATCTCCTGTTTATTTATGTAACAATATTCTACGAGATACTGGTTTGGCTGTTAATTGCAATAATTATTTATTATATTGTAATAGCGGTTACTGCAACAATCATAAGCTCGCACCGAATAGATAAAATTGGTATTGAAGCGGCATATACTCGCGCAATTTTCGGAATTATTGGTTTTATATCCGCTGCCTCGGTTCTTATTTTTGGACTTTCACAAATTGGTGTTTCCATCATACCACTAATTACAGGAGTTGGTATCGGAGGTTTAGCCATTGCACTGGCTGCCCGTTCAACCATTGAAAATGTAATTGCTAGTTTCACAATTTTTGCAGATAGACCTTACAAGGTAGGTGATCGGGTAAAGGTTATGGGACACAATGGAACAATAGAAGGTATAGGAATCAGATCAACTCAGATAAGAATGCTCTCAGGATCGTTGGTTACAATTCCAAATGAAAAAATGGCTACAGTTGAAATTGACAACATACAGCGCAGATTGTATTTAAGACGAGAGTTCAACATAACTGTAACATTTGATACATCCCCAGTGAAAATTGAAAAATCTATACAAATAATAAAAGACATTCTTTCAATAAATTCAAAAGTATCCGATGAAATACACCCTAACGATGCCATAAACAAGCCTGGATATCCACCAAGGGTTCATTTTAATAAATTCAACCCCGATTCATTAAATATATACATCACCTATTGGCACTTTCCTCCAATCTGGTGGGACTTTGTGAAATTCAACGAAGCTATAAACCTAGAAATTATCAAGCAATTTAATGCCGAAGGCATCGAATTTGCATTTCCAACGCAAACTATACATACTCCCGACAACAAAAGTATTACTAACTCAAAACTTAATAACAATAGTTAATTCCATTGTTATTAAGCACATCTGTTCCAAAATCCACTGGGTATATTTTATGCAAAATATCATATTTAGATATGTTATTTTTATTTAGATTTAGTCTAAATTAGCCGCCATAAACCAAATAACATATCTTATTGAAAATGAAACCTTTTATTAACTGGAAAAGTACTGGTCTTATGCTCGGTTTAGTAGTAATTTTTTCTACTTGCGTTTATGCACAAGAGGAACTTGGCGTATATGAGCATCTTGATGACTATATAAGCGATGACTTAGTTTTTACGGATGAGTTATATAACGAGATTAACCTAAAGCAATCCATAGATAAACCTACTGTTATTTCACTTGTATATTATGAATGTCCTGGCATTTGTAGCCCTTTGCTAAACGGACTAGCCGAAGCTATGGACAAAACCGACATTGAGCTTGGAGATGATTATCAAGTATATACCATAAGTTTTTCACACATCGAATCCCCTCCCCTTGCAAGAAAGAAAAAGAAAACATATCAAAAACTTGTAAGTCATGGTGATACAGACAACTCATGGAAATTTTTTACTGGTGATAGCATAACCATAAACAGGCTTCTTGATCAAGTAGGCTTTAAAGTTAAAAAGGAAGGGAAAGAGTATATTCATCCAGGTACTCTAATAGTATTAAGTCCATCAGGTAAAATCACACGGTATCTATATGGTTCTACATATTTTTTGCCATTTGACCTTAAAATGGCTGTGTTAGAAGCTGCTGACGAAAGATCAGGGCCAACAATAAATAAAATGCTAAAATATTGCTTTAGTTATGATCCGGAAGGGAAAAAATATGTACTAAACTTTACAAAAATATCAGGCTCAATAATACTTTTAATTGCATTGGTTCTTCTTGGCACATTGGTTATTAGAGGAAGAAAAAGAAAAAATATAAAAATTCAATAACATGACAGATTCATCAATGTCGCAACCTTCATATTTAAACATAAAAAAAGGGTTGTTTTCATGGATATTCACCCTTGATCATAAACGAATAGGATTATTATATCTATATTCAGTTGGGGCATTCTTTTTGGTAGGTGCAGCTCTTGGTGTACTTATGCGTCTTGAATTATTAAACCCCGGAGGTGACTTAATTGAAGCTCAAACATATAATCAGGTATTTACACTCCATGGTGTAATAATGATTTTCTTATTTATAATCCCCAGTATACCAGCAGTTTTTGGTAATTTCTTTTTACCCATTATGCTAGGTACTGATGATGTTGCATTTCCAAGATTAAACTTAATGTCGTGGTGGTTATATGTAATCGGTGCACTATTCGCCCTATCAACTTTGGTATTTGGCGACGGACCTGCTGATACCGGTTGGACGTTTTATGCTCCATATAGCGTTAAAACTGGTACTAATGTATCAATGTCAGTTTTGGCAGCCTTTATACTAGGGTTTTCTTCAATTCTGACAGGACTAAACTTTATTGTAACTATACACCGATTGCGTGCTCCCGGCATGGGTTTTAATCAAATGCCATTATTTTCTTGGGCATTGTATGCCACATCATGGATTCAGCTTCTTGCAACCCCAATCATTGGAATTACTTTGTTAATGATTGTTGCCGAAAGGATGCTAGGAATTGGCTTATTTGATCCATCCATTGGTGGGGATCCTATCTTATATCAACATTTGTTTTGGATATACTCCCATCCTGCTGTATATATTATGGCGTTGCCTGCCATGGGGATTGTTAGTGAAATAATTCCAACATTTGCCCAAAGAACAATTTTTGGATATAAAGCAATAGCCTATTCAAGTATGGCAATTGCATTTGTTGGCTATTTTGTTTGGGGGCATCATATGTTCACATCAGGTATGAGCGGACCAGCTGCTTATATCTTTTCGATACTTACATTTTTTGTAGCTATACCAACATCTATAAAAGTTTTCAACTGGTTAGCAACCATGTATAAAGGTTCAATAAGCATTGAGGTGCCATTACTATATGCTGTTGGTTTTATCTTTAACTTCTTAATTGGAGGATTAACCGGACTTGTAAATGGAGCTCTTGCAGCAGATGTTCATTTACATGATACATATTTTGTAGTAGGACATTTTCATTATGTAATGTTTGGTGGAACCGGCTTTGCCTTTTTTGGAGCGCTACATTATTGGTTCCCTAAAATATGGGGTAAAATGTACAACAAACTTGTTGCCAATGTTGCATTTGCAATTATTTTCATTGGATTTAACACACTATATTTCCCTATGTTGATACTAGGAATTATGGGAATGCCAAGACGTTATTATGACTATCTTCCAGAATTTCACTCACTTAATCAAATATCAACATATGGTTCATGGATTCTTGTATCAGGATTACTATTGATGATTTATAATCTAATAAGAGGCTATTTTAATGGAACCAAAACCACTGATAATCCATGGAATGGAATCACATTGGAATGGCAAACTAAATCTCCACCTCCCCTTCATAATTTTGATAAAGCCCCAGAACTTGTTAAAGGAGGGCCATATAACTATCCAAATGCCATTGATGGTTCGCATTAAATCTATAAAAGTATAACTGACAATTAAATAACTAATAAATGGAACACTCATTTGTACTACCAAATTCCGGACACAACTACGATGCAAAGGCTTCTAAGCTTGGAATGTGGCTTTTCCTATATACCGAATTGCTGCTTTTTGGAGGGCTATTTATTGTTTACATGGTTTACCGCTCACTAAATCCTGATGCATTTTTAATTGCATCATTTAACCTTAACGTGTGGATGGGAACCATAAACACTGTAGTACTTTTAACCAGTAGTATGACCATTGCGATGTCAATAACTGCAGTTCAACTGGGAAATAGTAAGCTTTCACTTCAATTACTTTTATTAACAGTACTAGCTGCAGTTGTGTTTTTGGTAATAAAATATTTTGAGTGGGGAGCAAAAATTGAACATGGTTTATGGCCAGGCATGGACCATTTTATATCATTATCTCATGGTGAACAGCTTTATTTCTTCTTATATTTCTTTATGACTGGATTACATGGTTTACATGTTATCGTTGGTATGATTTTTATCATTGTGGTAATGAACAAAATAAAAAAAGGATCCATAAATAAAGATAAAAATCAGCTTCTTGAAAACTCCGGTTTGTATTGGCACCTGGTTGATTTAATTTGGATATATCTTTTCCCATTGTTTTACTTAATACATTAAAAATGAGCGACAACACAAAATTAGTTAATCATAATGACAATGAAATCCATATAACTAGTTATGTGGAGCATTTTGGCACATGGATTAGTCTTATACTACTAACATTTATGACTGTGTTCATTTCTGTATTTGGTGCAGATTTAAATACACTTACAGTAGCAACCGCACTGTTTATTGCAAGTATAAAAGCTCTTGTGGTAGCTTATTATTTCATGCATTTAAAATACGATCCCAAAATTTACAGGGTAATGATAATTGTTGTAATGGCATTATTCCTGTTTTTTCTATTAATGCTTGTAGTTGATTACTTAACACGATAAAAAACAATAAATGAACGCATCAAATTTTGTTGAAGGAGTTGATTTTTCAATGTACTTAATATTAAGCATCTCAGTGTTCTTCCTTGTGGGGATTACAGTTGTGATGATTTATTTTTTATTTAGATACAGCAAAAAGAATAACCCAGTTGCCACTAACATCCCACACAATACTTATCTTGAAATAGTTTGGACTGTGATACCTACCATACTTGTTCTTATCATGTTTTGGTATGGGTGGACAGGATATAGACCTATGCTAACAGCACCCGATGATGCCATGGAAATAGATGCAATTGGTCAAATGTGGAAATGGACATTTAAATATCCCGATGGAAAAACTGTTGATTCATTAGTTATACCATTGGATAAACCCGTAAAACTTAATCTTATATCAAAGGATGTTCTACACTCACTTTTTATTCCTGCCTTCAGAGTAAAGCAGGATGTTGTTCCTGGAAAGGATTATATGATGTGGTTTACGGGCCAAAAATTAGGAACTTATGATATCCTATGTGCCGAATATTGCGGTCAATTACACTCATATATGCTCAGCACTGTAAGTGTTGTTGAACAAGATGATTTTGATAGTTGGTTAGTTAGTTCTCCTGATACATCAAACGAACATGTTGGTTTAACACTACTAAAAAATAATGCCTGCTTATCATGCCACACCAGAGATGGTAGCCGTCTAGTTGGACCAAGTTTTAAGGATCTTATTGGTAGAAATGAGACAATAATTAAAGATGGCGAAAAATTAGACATAGTTGTTGATAAACAATATATAATCAATAAAATTAAGAACCCAAAGATAAGTGGTGTAGATGGATATCAGTCAGGTTTAATGACATCTTATGAGGATATATTATCAGATGAAGATATCGACAATATTATTGAATATATATCAACTTTAAAGTAAGCTATTAAATAAAATTATAGCATAATGAAAAAATGGACCAGTATTATACTAGAGCTTAACAAAGTAAGAATCACGGTAGCGGTTACCTTAACAACCATAGCGGGGTATATACTTGCCAAGGGAACAGTTGATATGGGTATGATACTGCCAGTGCTTGGAATTTTCGTCCTTGCATGCGGGTCAGCTGCATTAAATCATATACAGGATCGTGATAAAGATGCTATAATGGAGCGAACCAGTAAAAGACCTATTCCATCAGGAGATTTAAGCACCAATGCAGCTTTACTTATTGGATTAACCGAAATAATATTGGGATCAGCTTTATTATACTATGGGAGCGGATTTTTGGCTATGCAATTAGGTCTACTCGCACTAATTTGGTATAATGGTATCTATACACCTCTTAAAAGAAAAACAGCTTTTGCAGTAATCCCAGGAAGTATAATAGGTGCCATACCTCCATTGGTAGGATGGGTAGCAGCAGGTGGTAGTTTGGCTGATCCCAAAGCAATGGTACTAGGTTTATTTTTCTTTATGTGGCAAGTTCCTCACTTTTGGCTACTTATGCTAAAGTATGGAGAAGAGTATGAAAAGGCAGGATTTCCATCCATTACTTCTAAAATCAGTAAACAGCAAGTTAAAAACTCTACTTTCCTATGGACCGTAGCCACAGCAATATCTGCATTGATGGTAGCAATGTCAGGACTAATTAGTTTGCTTGTTTTCAAAATATTGATATTAGTAGCCTCAGTATGGCTAATTTCAGTTTTCTCAAAACTTCTTGTTAAACAAAAAGTTGAATTCAACCCATTTTATTATTTTATGAGAATTAATTACTTCGTACTAATAATGATTGTAGTTTTAAGTATTGAGCCATTGATTAACTAAATTACCTCACTTCTATTCTCAAAATCATTAGTACTCTCCCCTCAAGGCGTACTCAATTAGCTTTTATCCTAATACATTATTTCATTTTATCCGTAT
>JAERTF010000144.1 GCA_016845105.1 Bacteroidota bacterium
ATGTACAATTATGTACAAAAAACCGTTCGATAACGTACATAATAATTAAAACAACCAATATTCAATTAACTAAAAGACTAGTTATCAATAGCTAAGTATTGATGGCACAGTATTAGAAGTAATCGTATAACCAAATTTCAACAATATGGATAGGATTATCGAGAAAAAAACATGGACAACTCGAAAAGTAGTTACAATCATCGCCATTACCTCATTTATAACCTTGGTTTTTTACTTAATATTCTTGCGGGATAACACCTCTAAACTTTATGTGGATCGCAATCAATTAACCATAGCGACGGTTAAGCAAGATAAATTTCAAGAATTTATACCGATTGATGGTATTGTTTTTCCAAAAACAACATTTTACATTGATGCTATTCAAGGAGGTGTTGTTGAAGCAATATTTGCCGAAGATGGAGATATGGTTACTAAGGGAGATACTTTGCTGAAACTACTTAATACCGCAATGGAATTAAGCTATATGGAACAGGAGACTAGGATGCTTGCAGAGATGAATAATCTGCAAAACACCAAGTTATCACTTGAGCAAAATAAATTTTTGCGTCAAAAAGAAATAGTTGATTTACAATATCGTATTGATGCAACTAAGCGTGATTTTGAAAGAAAAAAATCACTTTATAAAAAGGAGGTTATCTCGGATATGGATTTTGAAGATGCTGAACGAGAATTTAATTTCACACTGAAACAACTACAAATTTCCCTGGAGCTCCAAAAACTTGATTCCATTTCCAGAGAGGCCCAAAAGCGTGATATTGAAACTTCACTTGAGCGTATGCGCGAGAATATGAAACTGCTTCGTAAGAATATTAACAATGCCTACGTAAAAGCACCTGCAACCGGAAAGCTATCATCCTTCAATTTGGAAATAGGACAAACAAAATCTGTAGGTGAGCATCTGGGCCAAATCGACTTACTCAATGGCTTTCGATTGGAAGCACGCATTGATGAACGCTACGTTTCAAGAGTTTTTGATGGACAAGAGGCGCAGTTTAGCTATGCAGGCAAAAATTATGATCTTCATATAGATAAAATATATACAGATGTATCGAACGGTTCGTTTAAAGTGGATCTGTTTTTCAACAATGATATTGAACCTAAGGGAATAAAACGTGGGCAAACCGTTCAAATTAGATTAACTTTTAGTGGTGAAACAGATGCATTGATAATAAAACGTGGCAGCTTTTTCCAGGAAACTGGTGGTAGCTGGATTTTTGTTCTTGATGAGTCAGGAGACTTTGCATATAAAAGACCTATTCGAATAAATCGCCAAAACACAAACTATTACGAAATTAATGAAGGATTACAACCCGGGGAAATGGTTATTATATCATCGTATAATAACTTTGGAAATAAAGAAAAACTAATTTTTAAATAATCAGAAACATCAAGCATCATGATACAAACCAATGAATTAACTCGAATTTTTAGAGCTGAGGAGGTTGAAACTACAGCATTAAATAAAGTAAATATCAACATTGAACAAGGCGAATTTGTTGCCATAATGGGCCCTTCAGGATGTGGAAAGTCCACATTGTTAAATATACTTGGGTTACTTGATACACCGACCAATGGCGTATTTAATTTTTTTAATGAAAATGTAGCTGGCTACAGTGAAAGACAACGTGCCAGGCTTAGAAAAAAGAATATTGGATTCGTATTTCAGAATTTCAATTTAATTGATCAATTTACTGTTTTCGAGAATGTAGAGTTACCATTAATTTATCTCGGGCTAAGTGCAAAAGAAAGAAAAACACGTGTTGAAGCAGCCCTAGAAAAGATGCAAATGACCCATCGTAGAAAACACTATCCAAGTCAGTTATCTGGAGGTCAACAGCAGCGCGTTGCAATAGCTCGTGCCGTTGTATCAGATCCAAAATTTATCCTAGCTGATGAACCCACCGGAAACCTTGACTCAGCTCATGGTGATGAAGTTATGAATTTACTGGGTGAACTTAATCAAGCCGGCACTACAATAATTATGGTTACTCATTCACAACGCGATGCTGAATATGCTCAACGTGTAATTATGCTTTTCGATGGACAAGTAATAAGTGAAAAATTGAGTTCTGAAAAGAGTAATTAATAAGATAAGATCTTTTCAACCCCTAAAATCATAACTATGATATGGAGCTATATTAAAATAGCAATCAGGAATTTGATGCGTTATAAGTCATTCTCACTTATCAATATACTTGGTCTATCAATAGGTCTTTCTGCGTCTTTACTCATAGCATTATGGGTATTTGATGAGTTAAGTTATGATAAGTTTCATAGTAACTCTGAACATATTTATCGGGTAGAGCGTCACATTAATTTTGATGGTAAAATATTTGATGTACCAGTAACTGGAGCTGTATACGGTACTACTATTAAAAAAGATATTCCCGAGGTAGTTGATTTTACACGCATTTATCCAATGGAACTATCATTAAAAAACCATCTGAGTGATAGTCAGGAAGAAAGAGTGTTTTTCTGTGATACAGGATTTCTTAATGTCTTTACTTTTCCTTTGCGGATAGGTGATCCCAAAACTGCTTTAACCGAACCTTATTCTGTTGTATTAACCAAAAAAGCAGCTCTGGCATATTTTGGAGAAGAGTATCCCATTGATAAAACACTTGAAATTGAATGGGGCGATGAAAAAAAGAATTTTCGTGTAACTGGTATTTTTGATGATATACCAACTCAAAATCATTTTCAATTTGATGTGGTAGCTTCCTTCATCACTGCGGAAGAATTACGACGTGATCAAATGGATACGTGGGTCTCAAATTACCTATACACTTATGTATTACTTCATAACGATGCTACATATGAAGATGCTAATCCAAAACTTAAGAAAATTGTTGAGGATTATATAAGCCCTGCCTATTCAGCATTTTTAGGAGACGATGCGAAAATCGAAAACATACATGATATCTTTCAAATTCGTTTTCGGAATATTGAAGATATACACCTCGAGTCCAAACTTATGTGGGATATTGAACCACAAGGTAATATGACTTCCGTGTATACATTTAGCATAGTAGCAATCCTAATACTTATAATGGCTTGTTTTAATTTTATGAACTTGTCAACTGCATTGGGCAGCAAGCGTTCGCGAGAAGTTGGAATAAGAAAAACCAGCGGGGCTAATAGAATTCAATTAATAATTCAATTTCTGAGTGAATCAACAGTAATAGCACTTGTTTCACTAGGTCTGGCATTAATTTTAATTGAAATAATATTACCAGGATTCAATACTTTTACTGACAAAAAGCTTGCTCTAGCTTCATTTTCAAACCCAAATTACTTATTGGTTTTAATTGGAATTGTTGTTGGAAGTGGAATTTTAGCCGGGTTGTATCCTGCATTTTTCCTCTCGAATTATGACCCAATGATAGTCTTGCACAAGAATGATGAAGTTAGAGGAAGTAAATTCTCATTTCGCCAGATACTTGTTATTTTCCAATTTAGTATTTCCATAATGCTAATAATAGGTACAATAACTGCATACCTACAGATCAACTTTTTCTATAATAAATCATTGGGCTATAATCAGGAAAACATGCTCATATTGTCGAGTGAAAGCTATGAAGTTCGAGAAAATATAGAAACTTTTAAAGCTGCCCTTTATCAAAATCCTGAAGTTAAATCAATTACAACCTCAGGAAGCATTCCAGCTGCATTAAATTTTTCGGATATGGGATTCAGGACCGATAAAATGGAAGATGTAATTTCTTCCATATATTTTGGAATTGGGTATGATTTTTTCAGCACTTACGAAATCGAAATACTTGCCGGAAGAGAATTTTCGCCGGAATACGGAATGGATACTGCAAATAGATATATTGTTAACGAACAGGTATTAAAGAAAATTGGGATTAAGAACCCTGATGATGCTATTGGAGTTCATTATGGATCGTTTACCAATGAAGGTGAATTTGAGTCGGGAGAGATTATTGGCGTTGTTCGAGATTTCCATATAAAACCTCTTGACAAAGAAATTGAACCAATTACATTTATTTTAAATGAAGATTGGTTGGAATACATCACCATAAATTATGAAACTTCTGATTTAAAAATGCTTAACGAAAAGATAGAGGCAATTTGGGCAAGCCATTTTCCGCACCAGGCCTATAACTACTTCATACTTAAAGACAGGTATGAAAGTTTGTATGTAGATGAGTCAAGAATGAAGAACATTTTATTGTTCTTTACATTTCTTGCCATTTTCATTGGTTGTTTGGGGTTATTTGGACTTGCTGCATTTGTAGCTCAACAAAAATCCAAAGAAATAGGAATTAGGAAAGTACATGGAGCACCGGTTGGTAGCATTGTGTTTTTGTTAACTCGTCAGTTTACTTATTGGGTATTATTGGCAAATATAATTGCATGGCCTTTTGCCTTTTACTTTCTTGATATATGGTTAAATAATTTCCATTATCGTATTGATATGCCATATTGGGTATTTGTGGCTTCCGGGTTGTTAGCATTAATCTTAGCGGTTCTTACAGTCAGCTATCGTGCGTACAGATCTGCAACTTCTAACCCTTTGGATGCCATTAAAGATGAATAATAAATAAAAACTAAAATCATGAGAGAAATTGTAATACTTGTACCAGATGTTGATGTTGATCAAAACGTAGAAATAGATGTTCGAATTAATGGCCGAAAAAAAACACTGAAATATAGAATAGAATTAATGAGTTGGGAAGGTGACCAAAGTGAAGATAGAGTAACTACCTTAAGACATAAGATTAATGACTATGACAAAGACTGGGAACTAGTCGAAATTGGAGCACCATCACAAAATGAAATTCCAATTGTATTCAGAAAAAATAATGGTTCATAATATCGTACTGCAAGAAACATATATGCGGGTGATTCCAAATAGTTAAATAATAACAATACAAAAAAGGTAATGTAACAAAAGCGGAACATCTACGTCATAAAATTAAGAAAATAGAAACTACAATTAAAAGAGTCATACTGTGATAAATACAATAAATCTTACTCGAATATTCAGAACCGATGAAATAGAAACAACTGCTCTGAAATCTGTAAACTTAAATATAAATCAAGGCGAATTTGTAGCAATAATGGGGCCATCAGGCTGTGGAAAATCAACTTTACTGAATATCCTTGGTCTGTTGGATTCTCCAACCTCAGGAGAATTTAATTTCCTTGGGAATAATGTTGCTGGATATAATGAGAAAAAGCGAGCTAAACTTCGAAAGAATAATGTTGGATTCGTTTTTCAAAGTTTCAATCTTATTGACCAGCTTAGTGTTTTTGAGAATGTTGAACTTCCTCTTATTTACTTAAAGATGAGTCCTAATAAGAGAAAGAAATTAGTTAATGAGGCACTTGAGTACATGCAAATATCACATAGAAGTAAGCATTATCCGAATCAATTATCTGGGGGTCAACAACAAAGAGTTGCAGTAGCTCGTGCAGTTGTTTCGAAACCCAGTTTAATTCTGGCTGACGAACCCACAGGAAACCTTGACTCTGTGCATGGTAATGAAGTGATGAACTTACTTACCGAACTAAATAAAAATGGCACTACAATTATCATGGTTACGCACTCACAACGTGATGCGGGTTATAGTGATCGCGTAATACATTTATTTGATGGTGAAATTCTTTCTGAAAATATAAATAAATAGTCACAATACAAATTCCTAACAAAGACCTATATGTTTAAGAACTATATAATCAGCGCCATAAGAAATATAACCAAGAGTCCTTTTTATGCATTCCTAAATATTGCTGGTTTAACAATTGGAATGGCAACGTTTATCTTCATACTTATTTATGTTGCCGATGAAATATCATATGATAAACACAATACTAATTATTCTCGCATTCATCGCCTAGAATCTGATTTTACAATTGGTTCTAAACATGATAAGTTTGCCATAGTTCCCATACCTATGGGGCCTGCACTACAATTAGAATTCCCTGAAATTGAAAGTATTGTGCGATTTAGAGGTATTGACAATACATTGATTATCTACAACGACAAAGAATATTATGAGGATAATTTTTATTATACTGATTCTACAATATTTGATGTTTTCAGTTGTGAATTGTTAGTGGGTGATCTAAAAAACTCATTAGTTGAACCTAATACTGCAGTATTAACACAGAAAATAGCCTCCAAATACTTCGGCAAGGAAAATGCTATTGGTAAAGTTATTAGTACAGGCAGTGGTAGACAATATAAAGTTACTGCTGTTATACAAAATCAACCCGAGAACTCACACTTGAAATATGATGCACTTCTATCGGCTTCTACATTAGCAAAAGAAGTGGGTGAAGAAGAATTTAACAGCATGGAACCCAATAGGTTTTGGAATATTGGGGTTTACACATATGTTATGATTAATAAAAATAGTTCGATCCAAAGTATTCATGATAAATTTCCTGATTTTTATGATAAATATATGAAATCTTTGGGAGATCAATTTAATGCTTCCTTCGAGCTTATGACAACTCCCCTATCCGAGATTCACCTGAACTCTGATTTAGCAAGTGATTTACCCACAGGTAACAAAGCATATGTTTATATATTTTCAATTGTAGCAATTTTTATTCTACTATTGGCGGCAATTAACTACATGAATATGGCAACGGCTCAATCTTCCAACAGATCTCGTGAGGTTGGAATGAGAAAAGTTATGGGAGCAGAAAAGCAACAACTAATTGGTCAGTTTCTTAGTGAGTCAGTACTACTTGCCATAATTGCTAATCTATTGGCATTGCTAGTCGTGTACATGTTTTTACCCGACTTCAATGGCCTTACAGGAAAAGCATTATCATATAGCCTAATTCTTGAGCCTGAATTTTTAGGATTGATATTTGCAGTTAGTGTTTTTATTGGTTTAGTATCTGGCAGTTACCCTTCGTTTTATTTATCCTCATTCATGCCCCTTAACGTGCTAAAGGGTATTACAACATCATCCGGCAAACCAAATCTATTACTAAGAAGGGGCTTGGTAGTAATCCAGTTTTTTATAGCAATAGTAATGATTATTGGGACTTTTGTTGTTTCCGATCAAATCGATTACTTAAAAAGCAAAGATCTTGGGTTTGAGAAAGAGAATTTAATTGTGATGGAATTACAGGACTCGGCATTTAGAAGTAAGGTTGAGGTATTTAAAGAAGCATTGCTCCAAAACCCAACTATCGAGAATGTTTCAAATTCAACTGGTGTACCCGGAGATGTAAGCTGGATTCAGGTTATGTTGGTGGAGCAAGAATCAGAAATGAAAGAATTTGCAATAATATTAGCACAGTGTGATTATGATTTTCCAAGTTTACTTGGCCTAAACTTCATTACTGGCAGAGATTTTGACAAGAAGATGGGTACAGATGACACTGCGGCTGTTATAATTAATGAAACTGCTGCACGGCAATTTGGGTGGATTGATAACCCGATCGGTAAAAAGATACTTTATGGTATGGAATTAGATCGTTCGGGAGGAAGAAGTATGAAGGTTATTGGAATGGTTGAGGATTTTCACTTCAATTCGCTTCACAATAAAGTTGAACCAATAATTCTCTTCATAAGTCAGGTTCCAAGGTTTTTTGTTACAGCACGAATTAAGGATGGCAAAAAAGCCACAGCCCTTGAGCATATAGAAAAGTGTTGGCATGAAACCGGTGCTGATCGTCCCTTTAATTATACAATGATAACTGAACTCCAGGAAGAAATGTATGAGGGCGAGGAAAAGATAAGCACAATTTTTCTCATTATTTCTGTATTAACCGTATTTATCGCATTACTTGGGTTATTTGGATTGTCTTCCTTTACAGCCGAGCAAAGAACCAAGGAAATTGGAATACGAAAAGTAAACGGGGCAACATTATTCGATATATTGATCTTACTTTATAAGGAATTCTTTTGGTTAATTCTAATATCATTCGTATTAGCCGTCCCTATTGCATATTGGAGATTATCAATATGGCTTGAAACCAGTTTTATGTACCACACAGAAATTCATTGGTTATCAATTATGTTGGCAGGTATATCTGCAATGGTTATTGGGTTATTAACCATAAGTTTTCATGTGGTAAAAGTGGCATCAAGCGATCCGGTTGAAGCTATTAAATATGAATAAAAGATTCAAATAGAATTCAATCATTGGAATATAAATTGAAGATCAATTCTGGGAATTGTAGTAAACTGTTTTAAATAAATACTACCCTTCAAACCAATTCTTAAGCATTGCTACCTTATCTCTGCTTACAATTATTTCCTTTTCGAATTTGAAATTTAATTTGATAAGCAAACGACTATTCGAATACATAATTACATCTTCAATGGCATTAATATTCACAATAAAAGAACGGTTTGCCCTAAAAAACAACTCAGGGTTGAGACTGGTAAGCAGATCTTCTAATGTATAATCAATTATGTATCTATTACCTTTTTTGGTGGCTATATATACTGTTCTTCCTTCGGCAAAAAACAACAATATATTCTCGGTTACAATCGATTTAATGTGATCGCCAACCTTTGTTAAAAATCTTGTTTTATACTTCTTTTGCATTTGCGTAAGCATCCTACTGAGCTCATTATAAGAATACGTGGGTTCGTTAGGCAAGTTATCTCGGAGGGTTCTTAATTTTTCCAAACTCCGGAATAAATCTTTGTATGACAGCGGCTTAAGAAGATAGTCGATGCTATTTACTTCGAAAGCTTTAATAGCATATTCGTTATATGCAGTAATAAAAATAACAGGTTTTGTAATCTTAACTTTATCAAATATATCAAAACTCAATCCATCTGTAAGTCTTATGTCCATAAAATACAGATCAACTTGCGAAGTATTATTCAATATCCAATCAACCGACTGTTTTATAGTTGATAGTATTGCGACAACCTCAATTTTGCTATCGTAATCTTTTAGTAGGTTCTCAAGCTTTACAACTGCTGGTTTTTCATCTTCAATAATTACTACTTTCATATTCAATTATTCTTCGTCAAATTCTAATAATGGTACTATAATTTTCATATTACCTTTAACTTCTTCAAAACTAATTCCAATGGAAGAAAAATAGGAATAGGTGTTTCTTAACCTAATAATTCTATCTTCAAATACAGTATTCTGCTTAAGTTTTTTATTTAATGAGTGAGTTATTATAACTGTATCACCATTAATTGAAACATTGAATTTTAATACTAATGAACTAGATATTATGCTTTGAAATATAGCATTTTCAAGAAGTATAAGTATTGTACCAGGAACAATATGCTTTTTATTTTTGTCATCGATGTCTAACTCAAATTTTAACCCTTCATTATACTTTGCCGAAAATAATTTCAACATGGGAGTTATTGAATTTATTTCTTCCATAACAGGAATTAAATCAAGATCCTTATTCTCCAATTTAGTTCGATACACCAATGCAAGACTATTAACTAATTCATCAGCATTAGCCCTATTATGATGTAATTCAGAAATAATAATTTCGAGGCACTGAAACAGAAAATCAGGATTTACCTGATTCTTAAATGTTTCCATTTCAAGCTCAATGGTTTCTTTTCTTGTTGATTCTTCTTTTATTTTCGTACTATTTCTTTTGTACAAAAATACAAGACTGAAATAATACAGGTTATAACAAATGGCCACAAAAAAGAAAATAGAATTAAATGTAACTAACTCAGTTAAAATTGTGCTAAATCCAACAAAATGAATAAAATAGTAATACAATAATAAACTAATTGCAAATAACCATAGAACGCTAGATATCAGAAATTGAAAAACAATTCTTAACTGAACATTTCTATCCAATGGATATATCCTATTTAATGTTATGATTGTTAACCTATTTATCTCCAAAAATACAAATGTCAGTAGTATAACAAACACAACTTCTCTACTAAAGAAATTTGTTAAAAGCTGATCTACTGAATCAAAAAACAAGAGTACAAGCATATAAACCACAATTCCCAATAATAAGGGTGAGGCAAGTCTAAAACCAATATTATTATAGTACCAATTTTTATTCATTACCACTTAATTTCATGCTCTTTGATAATGGGAAGCTTAACAGTAAAAAATTTACCACTAGTAATCTCAATATTTTTGTTTACTAGATGATTATATCTATTTATTATATTCGATAGCCCAATATTGTATGAGTCAGAATCCTTTACTTTATTCATTAGATTATCCATCGAAGATTGTAATTGAGGTCTACTGATTATATTGTTTCTCACAATGAGTTGCGATCCATTATTTCCAAGTATTTCAATTTTCAATGGGGTAATTTCGGATATTACCGAGTGCTTTAAGGCATTTTCAACAAGAATCTGAAGTGTAAATGGTGGAATAAAACCCTCACTAATCCTTATTTTATCATCAATAATTAGTTCGATGGATTCATCGAACCGTATTTTGTGCATATAGAAATATGCTGATATCATTTCCAACTCATCTTTTAGTTTAACAAGCTTGCTTTCATTAGTAATTAAAATATAGTCATAGGTTCTGGCGAGTTGACGTATATAGCTCTCTGCCTGTTTAACATCCAAATATATTAAAGATGAAATTGTATTTAAGGCATTAAATAAAAAATGAGGGTTTAGCTGACTTTTTAGAGCTTCAAATCTCAGATCCAATTGAATTCGTTCGGAAGCTATAGCTTTTATTTGCCCCATACTATATTGATTGTATGAAAATATTGAAAAGTTTATAAGCGAGTAACTATATACAAATACAATGGTTAATATCCCAAACTTGACTAATCCATCTTCTATAAATTCGAATAGCCCAAATTTAGATGATGGATAAATATATAGTATATAAGTAAAAATAAAAATAACGGCAGCTAAACATGAAAGTAAAACACCGGAAACCAACTCAACCAAAAACCTTAAGGATATTTTATCGTTCCAAGGAAGAACTTTATTATAAAGACGATTAAGGAAAACAAGTACAATACCTGCAGTAACTACCAGAAGTATGGCCAATAAAATTCCAATCCAATTTTCTTTAAAGATTGGAAATTTTGATGTCTCGCTGTAATAAACAAAAACATATATTATAATAGCTACTAAGCTACTAATTACAATATTTCTCAATATTCTGGTCATGCAAATGGATTGAGATTTAAAACTACAAACAAAAACAACACCATGAGCATCTTAGTATTTCAAAATAACTCATGGTGTATTTTAATTAACTATTTGTTTAAAGCTTCCATAACATTTCGGTATTCTGTATCAGATGACAATGACCTTGCAGCCTCCAGATAGGAGGCTCTAATTTCTTTATTTTGTATAAATTGAGTTTTGGCTATCTCTCTAAGAACTCTTGATTTCTCAGTATTTGACGACAATAGGCGAGATGTTTTGATCAACTGACCACATGCGTATTCATTAAGATTCATCGATTTTGCCATATTCATGAGCACACTAGCCATTTCGGTATTACTGCTCATTTTTCTTGTTGCATCTAAAAAGGCATCAACCTCCATTTTGTTAAATGGCATTACTTTAAGAGCAGTTCGCAGCACATAGCCCATTTCTGTATTTGAGCTTAATTTTCCGGTAACCTTAAATAAACTTAGCCAGCTTACTGTATTTAATTTATGGTTTTTAATGGTATGTCGCAATACAGAGCTTGCTTCGCTATTGCTCGACATTAGATTAATAGCTGTAAAGTACTCATCATTTATTTTCTCATTGGCAAGATCCAGGTTTATAATCGACCTGAGGACACTACTCATTTCCGAATTGGATGATAGTTTTTGAACTGATTCAAGTAATAATATATAATTGGCATCTGATAACTTATTATTCTTGATTAAATATCTAAGAGTTTGCCCAGCTTCCGAATTACTCGACATTGCATCAATATCACTGAAGTAGGCTGCACTAATACTACTATTGTTAAAATTCAGTTTATCAAGTGATCTTAGAATAGACCCCATTTCTGAATTTGAGCTTAGTTTTCTTATACTGAATAATAGTCTAACATAGGCCTCTTCAGTCAAATCCTGACTAACTACTACATGTTTCATTACACTACCACGTTCCGAATTACTCGACATTCTATCAATGCAAGCAAAATATGCCTCTGTTACTTCATTATTTTTAAAATCAATTTCAGATGTTATTTTGCGTAAAATTGAACTCCTTTCGGAATTTGAAGACAGTCGTGATATTCCTATAAAATATTCAACTGTTACATTATTACTTGACATAAACAAGTTGCTATACTCCTTATATAGCTTTCCACGTTCAGTGTTAGATGAAATATCTCTCGAAATTGAATTTATTACAGCAATTAACTCTTTTTCATTCAGTTTGAAGTTTTCGAGTAGAGATTCAAAATATAATCCAGAAATGGTATTTGAAGAAATTTCATCAACTTCTTCTACAAAGGCATCAATCCCGCCTTTGTTATAAATTCGTTTTGTCCTTCCTTCTGCATCAATTCCTGTCATTCTAACAATATCGAGTAGTATATCTGATAACCAACGCGCTCCTTCAGGGTCAAAGGGAACTTCTTTTCTTCCCTCATAATACTCATATGAAATTTTACCCTCGGAATTACTCTCAATTAATATTGACCGCTTATTTCCAAATGTTTTTTTGCTGATTTTTAAATATCCTCCAGGTGAAACAGATTCAATTTTAGTGTCATTATCATTTACCTTTATATCTCCTTTTACTTGAACTTCATAATCAGTAAAGTTATCAGAATAACGATATTGTTTCTTACCTGTAATTGTATAACTTTGAGCATATTGTTGGGCTGTTAAAGTAAGTGTTGTTACCATTAACGCCAGTGCTATAAATATTTTAATTGTTGATTTCATGATATATATTTTAATTCTACAAATATTCATTATGCAAATCAACGTTCAAAAACACTATAAAAAAAGTAGTTTGTAATGAATTACTGTATTAGTGTTACGAATCGTAAAATACTTGTATTGGTTTTATAAATATGGAGCTCAATTTTAGTTGTGAATATATACAACCCTCTAAACTAAAAACAACTTCTTCCACTATATATTAAAACTCAATATTGCGCGTTTAATCAACATACGTTTTGTTGATAATTATTAATAACGGTTAACAACAAGGTTCATTGAATGAATAAATTTACCAGCCAAAACACATTAACTGAAATGAAGAGATCAATTATAATTCCCAGCATTATTTTTATATTTGTATTATTAGCTTCAAATATAGCAGCACAGCAAACTGTGTACAATAAATCTGATAATGTAACATATAGAGAAGCTATAAGCTTATTTAATCAGCAAAATTACGGTTCTGCCATCGTAACTTTTGATAAATATATGCTAGAGGAACCAAATAACAAGAGTGCGTTTTATGAAAATGCGTCATATTACAGCACTGTATGTGCAGTTAAATTAGGTTCTAAAGATGCCATTGGTCGAGTAAAAAGATTTGCCGCCGATTATCCTTCAAGTGCATGGTTACCAGCAATAAACTTTGAATTGGGAAATATTTATTATAAAGCAAAGAAATATTCAAATGCGCTTGAAACATATTCGAAGATTCCACCATCTAAACTTGACGGAGATCAACGAACTGAATACTACTATAAAAAAGGATATTGCCAAATGAAGCAAAGTCAGTTTAATCAAGCTCTTACTTCATATAAAAAAGTTATGAACACCAAGAGTAGCTATTCGAAACCTGCAAACTATTATTTTGCTCATATTCAATATCAAAAAGGAAATTACGACGAGGCTCTTACTAGTTTTAAAGTAATTGCTAACGACAGGAAATTCAGAAAACACGTACCACTATATCTCATAAAAATTCACTATCAACTTGGACAATATGAAACTGCTATTGAGGAAGGTGTTAAGTATCTTACAAAGGCTGCCAAAAAGGAAAAAGGAGATATAGCACGGTTAATGGCAAACTCATATTATAATCTAAATAACTATAATAAAGCCTACGAATATTTTGATATATATGAATCCTATGGCAAAAATAATGATGACCCTGAGGAGCAATACAGAATAGGTTACTCTAAACTTGTAGCAGAGAAATATAAAGATGCCATACATAACTTTCAAGCTGCAACAAAAGCAGGAGGATCAGTTGAACAACAATCATGGTATTACTTGGGATATTGTTACTTAAATTCTGATCAACCCAAATTTACCCAGAGTGCATTTTTAAAAGCATATAAGCAAAATACTAACAAGGATATCGCAGCTGATGCATTGTTTAGTTATGTGAAAATAACAATTGAAATTGGGATTGACAGCTACAATGATCCTGTTATAATAATTGAAGAATATATTAAAAATAATCCAGGGTCACAACATATTACAGGTGCCTATGACTTACTATCACAATTGTATCTTACATCAAAAAATTATTCTGGAGCTCTCACATCAATCGAAAAAGTACGTAACCCAAATGCTCGATTGAAGTCTGTTTATCAGCAGCTGGCCTTTGCCCAGGGAGTATCATATTTTAATCGTAGAGCCTACATTGATGCGATTGAGTTTTTCAATAAATCATTGCTATATCCCATTGACAATAAGCTTAAAACAGAAGCGCTTTTTTGGCAAGGAGATTCATACTATCGGTTAAAAAAGTACAATGATGCATCGAATAAATTCAATAAATTTATTGTTGCTAAAGGTTCTAAACAAAGTGATTTGTATTCTACTGCAATTTACAATTCTGCATATTGTGCTTTTAACACCAAACAATATCGCACAGCTATTAACCTGTTTAACAAATTCCTTAAGCAAAATACTAACAATTCAAAATTCACGAATGATACCTATTTGCGACTAGCTGATTGTTATTTAATTACAAAGGATTATAAAAATGCAATAAAGTGGTATGATAGGGTTATTAATAATCATTCAATTGATTCAGATTATGCATTATACCAAAAAGCCATATGTTATGGTTCCCAAGGAGATTTCAACAAAAAAATCAGTACATTAAAAAAACTTACTACAACCTATAAAAAGTCGCAATATTATGATGAGGCATTGTACGATATTGCCTCAACGAACCTTGTACTAAATGATCAACGCCATGCAATTGTTTATTTTGACAGATTGGTTAAAGAAAAACCCAAAAGCAGTTACGCAAAAAAGGCACTGGTAAAAATGGGGTTCCTTTACTATAGTAGTAACCAATATGAGCAAGCAGTTAAAGCTCTGCGCAAAGTAATTGATAACTACCCAGCATCGCTTGAGGCTAAAGAAGCTTTAGTCACACTACAAAATGTTTATATGGATATGGGACAGGTCGATAATTACATCGATTATGCCAACAGCCTTGATTTTGTTCAAGTTTCTACAAGTGAAGAAGATTCTCTAAAGTTTACAACTGGTGAAAATTATTACTTAACCAACGATTGTAAAAATGCGGTTAATTCTCTCAATAAATATATTGAACAGTTTCCCAATGGTGGGTTTGTATTAACCTCATACCACTACTTGTCGCAATGTATGGAAAAGCAAGGAGAAAACGAATCGGCCATTAAGTACTACCAAAAAATTATTGAATATCCTGAAAACCAATATACAGTAAAAGCATTATTAAGGGTTTCCAGAGCAATGTATGATAAAAAAGAATTTGACAAAGCCCTGACATATTATGACAGGTTATCCCAAGTAGCAGAAGATAAGCTGATGATACTTGAAGCTCACGATGGAGTAATGAAAAGTGCCTGGAAGACAGGGAATGTTCCTTTGGTTAAAGAAGCTGCGAAAAAGCTATTGATGACTGAAAAAGTATCAGAGGATCAAATAATTTATGCTCATTTTCTACTCGGAAATATTGCTATGAATTCCAAACAATGGGTGGAGGCCCAACGTGAATTTAATATTACCATGAAAATTTCCAAAGGAACTGAAGGAGCCGAATCATTATACAACCTGGCATTAATTAGCTACAGGCAAAATAAATTGGAAGATGCAGAAGAGCTAATTTATCAGTTACCCGAAAAGTATCCTACATATGATTACTGGATTGCCAAGGGATTTATTTTACTTGCCGATATCTATTTTGCCCGTGACAATATTTTCCAGGCAGAGCAAACCCTAACCAGTGTAATTGAGAATTATAAAGGTGATGAATTAAAACAAGTTGCCCAAGGCAAGCTTGATCGTATAATTGCATCACAGGCAGTAGAGAAAGAAAGTAATGAAGATAATAACTAGTAAAAATAATGACGATGAATAATCAAAACCACATAAGACTATCTATTATTTTATTTGCGATGTTAATATCTAACTATGGTATAGCCCAAGATCCAAATACATCAGCAAATCATAATGAGCAAGTAACAATAATAAGCTCCTTCGATCCATCCATAAATCAAGCCTATAAAATTAACACTTCTCCGGTTGATATGACATTCAATATTGACAAACCCAGTTTTGCATATCAGGCGTTGGATATCAGCCTACCCACTAATATTACTTTAAATCCCATTAAACCGGTTGTTATCAATGCTGATAAAAGGACAAAGACTACTAATAATTCCCTTAAACTTGGGGTAGGAAGTTTAATTAGTCCATATCTTGATTTTTTCCATTCGAGTGGAAAAAAGAATGATTACAGGTTTGATGCACATATTTATCAATTATCAACATTTAAAAACATAAAGGATTATTCACCCAGCCCTGAATCAAATGCATATTTAAATCTTAATTATAAGAAATTCTTTAAATATCACATCTTCGATGCTGGATTTAAATATTCTTATCAGGCAAATCGATATTATGGTTTCAAACCTGATGATTATCAAAATATTAGTATATCTGACAATCGTTTAAAACAATCATTTAACCTTGCACGTGTTAATCTTGGAATTTCTAGCAATTACACAAATAACAAGAAGTTATATCATTCTATTAATGTAGATGCTTACTACTATTTTGACAAACATAGTACTAGTGAAACCAATGCAAATATAAGTTTTGATGTACATAAAAACTTTAGTGTTAGCGACTTGTTAGATTATCAGGAATTAGGACTTGATGGAGAAGTTACATATTACGGTAATTCTGATAGTATATCATCGAACACGGATATATTGATTGCAGCAACACCATACTTTAAAGGGAAATACGGATTATTCAATTTTAATATTGGGCTAAACTTCAATTTTCTAAGTACCTCCACAACTAATTTCTATTTCTACCCTATCCTGGATGTAAATATTAACTTGGTTCCAGATGTTCTTACTGTTTTTGCAGGAGTCGATGGTAACGTTAACAAACAATCATATTTCAAGCTATCGCAAATAAATCCATGGGTAGAGTCAACTGTAAAACTAAAATGGGGTCGAGCTTTTAAGGCCTATGGTGGAATTAGGGGAAATATTTCTCAAAAAGTAAATTTCAGTGCTCAGGTAATGTGGCAGAAGTTTAATAATATGTACTTTTTTGTGAATGTTCAAGATGGAACTAGCATTCCAAACTTACCTTTCAATAAATTTAATGCAATATATGATAATGGTAGTGTTTTTGGTATATCCGGAGAGTTATCTTTTGCTGCTGGTGAGAAGGTAGCTGTACTACTAGGTGCTAAATATAATGCTTATTCTCTTGACTCTTTGCCCGAACCCTATCACAAACCTTCCAGTGAAGTTAAACTAGGATTATCTTTTCTTGCTACAAAAAAAATAGGAATCTGGTCCGAGATATATTATTATGGTGTGCGTAAAGCTCTAGATGTAAACTCATTTCCAATAAAGGGTATTGATTTGGATGGTTTTATCGACTTAAATGCTGGAGTTGACTATAAGTTAACCGAAAGTTTTTCAGTTTTCCTATCCCTTAACAATATTCTAAACACAGAATACCAGCGATATTATAATTATCCTGTACATGGGATACAAATCATGGGAGGTTTGACTTATAAGTTTTAGAAATTTTGTAATATATATTTATCAATTTTAATACTTTAAGCTAGCAACTAGATATGGTTCAATATTGTCATTTAGATAATTG
>JAERTF010000145.1 GCA_016845105.1 Bacteroidota bacterium
TAAACTAATTGATAATGAAAATTACTAAGAATAAAATCCTCAATAGTTATTTGTTACAGTTATTTGTGGTAATTGCCATAATAATTGTGGTAAATATTATTAATTCATATGTATTTACACGTTTTGATTTAACTACCGAAAAAAGATATACATTATCTAAATCAACACAAGAGTTACTTGAGTCAGTTGATGATATTATTTATTTTAGAGTTTTTCTTGATGGTGAATTCCCAGCCGGGTTTAAAAGGCTAAGACGTGAAACCAAGGAGTTACTAAATGAGTTTAGGGCATATAATAATAATATTGAATACGAATTTATTAACCCATCATCCAGCGAAAGTGTGCAAGAACGTAATGATACTTATCAACTTCTTATGGAACAGGGTTTAAACCCTACTAATCTTCAGGTTAAAACCAAAAGTGGGATGGATCAGCAAGTAATCTTTCCAGGGGCACTTGTTAGCTATAAGAATAATGAATTGCCTGTTGAGTTATTGGATGCACAATTTAATGCACCACCCGAAGCTGCACTAAATAATTCAATACAAAATCTTGAGTTTAAGTTTGCAGAAGTAATACATAGTTTGATAAAAAGTGTTAAACCAAAGGTTGCTTTTATTGAAGGTCATGGCGAACTTAATGATATGGAAACATATGATATAGCACTAGCCTTGCAAGATAACTACATTGTTGATAGAGTTAAAATTGATGGAAAAATAAGCTCTCTTGTAACCAGGATTCTTGTTGATTCTGTTAACTCAGAATATAAGATTAATCCAACCTATGCCGCCATTATCGTGGCTAAGCCCGATTCAATAGTTAGTCCCAAAGATAAATTTATTATCGATCAATACATAATGTATGGTGGAAAAGTATTATGGTTACTTGATCCGGTTTTTGCGAGCATGGATAGTATCCAGACACAAGAAAATACCGTCTCCATCGAGAATAATACTGATTTGCAAACTCAGCTTTTTACTTATGGAGCAAAGCTAAATAATGATTTGATACTTGATTTAAGTGCAATGGTTATTCCCATAAGAACAGGGCAGGTTGGTGGTCAGGCACAAATTGACTTTTTCCCTTGGTATTATTTCCCTTTAATAACAAATACATCACAGCATCCAATTACTAAAAACCTTAACGCAATTAAAACTCAATTTGTCAGTAGTCTTGATACAACATCTGTAAAGGGTGTTAAAAAAACAATTCTTCTTAGAACATCTGATTATTCGAAGGTTGAACATGTGCCTAGTATGATTAGTCTTCAACTATTAAGAGAAGAACCAGATATGATACAGTATTCAGGCCCATCACGGCCAATTGCAGTTTTGCTGGAAGGTCGATTTAGGTCTGATTTTAGAAATAGATTACCTCAGTCAATAGTTAAAGATAAAGAAATTGGTTATAGAGAAACTAGTGTGCCAACAAGTATGATTGTTGTTTCGGATGGTGATATCATTAAAAATCAATTTCATATTCCTAAAGGTTACCCATTGCCTCTGGGTTTTGATCAATTTACTCGCGAAACATTTGGCAATAAGGAGTTTATATTAAATGCTGTTAATTATCTTACAGAGGGTCCGGGTTTAATTACCTTACGTTCACGGGAAATGAAATTACGACTTCTTGATAAAACTAAAATAAGTTCAAATAGACTCTTGTGGCAGCTTGTCAATCTATTGGCTCCTGTTTTAATAGTTGCACTGGCCGGTGTTTTATTGGTATGGTATAGAAAAAGAAAGTATTCCAAATAAAGAATGACTTATTCAATAAATATTTCAGATGAAGAATAACAAGAAATTTATAATTGTATTATTGATAGTTGCTCCAATTGCTTATTGGTTTATAACCCAGAATAATAGCAGTACACTAAAGGAAAAAGAAACAGGTTTTGCTGTGGTAGATACATCTATTGTTACCAAGATTTTTATAGCTGATAAAAAAACAAATTCAGTTACTTTAACACGTACACCCGATGGTTGGATTTTGAACGAAAATTACAATACCAACAATAAAGTAGTTGGAGCATTGCTTGGGACAATGCATCGATTAAAAATTAAATCACCTGTTTCTATTGCAAGCCGCGATAATATTATAAAAAGATTAGCTAGTATAGGAATTAAAGTCGAGGTTTATCAGGAAGCCCATAGAATTAATCTTTTTGATAAGTATAAATTTTTCCCTTACGAGAAACTCGATAAAGTCTATTATGTGGGAGATGTTACACCTGATAACCTTGGTACATACATGTTAATGGAAGATGCTAAACATCCATATATTGTTCATATTCCAGGTTTTAGAGGTTTCCTTACTCCAAGGTATTCGCCAATGCCTGACGATTGGAAAAGTCATTCGGTATTTAATCATTCATTAAACGATATTGCAAGCGTTGCTGTTGAGTTTAGTGATAAGCCTGCAGAAAGCTTTAAGGTTGATATTGAGCAATCTACTGGGAATTATACTTTAACAGATATTAGCAATAGTAGTGAAGTTGTTAATTACGATACTCTACGGTTATTAAACTTTTTAACATCTTTTAATGACTTAAGATACGAAACAAGATTAAATAATTTATTGTCTCCCATAAAAGTTGACTCAATAATACAAACTCCTGCTTTGTTTGAAATAACACTTGTGGATGATAATGCAGACACTACATATGTTAAGGCTTTTAAAAAGAGGGCATTACCTGAAGAGATCAGACAAGAAGCATATTATAAACTCATCCCTGACGACAAAGATAGGTTCTATGCACTAATAAATGAAGGTGAAGATTTTGTACTTCTACAATACTATGTATTTGATAAAGTAGTATACCCATTAAGCTACTATACTGAGTAAAAGTTGAGTTAAATACCTTGGCATTGGAGGTCTCTTTGTATTTTTACGAAAAAACTAGTTATGCTAAAGGCATATTTCACGAAACGTATTTTTAATTTTAAACAACCAGGCGGAACATCACGTGGTGTATTAATCACAAAAGATTCTTGGTTTATCACCGTATATGATTACGATGAACCTAATGTAACTGGTGTTGGAGAGTGTAGCTTACTTAAAGGATTGAGCATAGATGATCGTCCTGATTTCGAATCCAAGATTAAACATGTTTGTGATGATATTCAAAATTGGCAATGGTGGTTAGAGGAAGGGTTAATTGAGTTTCCATCTATAAGGTTTGGTCTTGAAACTGCCATTAAAGATTTTATTGAAGGAGGTAAACGAATATTATTTTCATCATCATTTACAGATGGAATAAATAATATTCCAATAAATGGGTTGGTTTGGATGGGTGATTATCAAACCATGCGAAAACGAATAATTGAAAAAATAAAAAGCGGTTTTAATTGCATTAAATTAAAGGTTGGAGCCCTAAATTTTGATGATGAGGTTCGGTTATTAAAAATAATAAGAAATGATTTTTCAGAGAATGATATTGAATTAAGGCTTGATGCAAATGGTGCCTTTTCTGCAACAGAAGTACTCGATAAGCTAAATGTATTATCTAAATTCAATATACATTCTATTGAACAGCCCATCAAACAACTTCAATGGAATGAAATGTCTAAGGTTTGTAGCAAGTCGCCCATACCGGTAGCATTGGATGAAGAGTTGATTGGAATGGTCAGGAGATTGCAAATTAGAGAAATGCTTGACATAATTAACCCACAATACATAATACTAAAGCCTAGTTTGCTAGGTGGGTTTAAGCAAAGTAGTGTTTTTATTGAAGAAGCAGAAAATGCAAATGTTGGATGGTGGATAACATCAGCACTTGAATCTAATATTGGACTTAATGCAATCGCCCAATGGACCTATACTCTGGGAAGTAAACTACCACAAGGATTAGGAACCGGTCAAGTATTTTCAGACAACATTACTTCTCCATTATCAATAGTGAAGGCAACACTACATTATAATTCGGAAGTTGAATGGAATATGAAAGGGCTGGTTGATGTTTGATGTTAATAAGTCGATACAAATCTTCGGAACATATTATAATAATCGTGAAATTAGTATACTTTGTGACGAAAAAATTAATGACAATACTATCGCTTTATGGGAAAAAAATATTTATTTTTTTATTCGCGATTGGTTCTCTGAAGCAAATGAAATTTCTGTTGTAACATCAGGTTCTACTGGAACTCCAAAATTGATCAAACACCAGAAGAAAAATATGGTTGCCAGCGCAAAAGCAACTCTCAAGTTTTTTAATTTGGATAGTGGTAATGTTGCATGGTTATGTATACCTGTTAAATATATTGCCGGAAAAATGATGGTTGTTCGTGCAATAGTTGGTGGGCTAAATCTGGTATATTCAGAGCCAAATTCTATACCACATATCTCTAGTAATGTTGATTTTACGGCAATGGTACCGAATCAGGTGTTTGAACTTTTGCAATCCAAAAGTGGAATAGATGTGTTCCGAAATGTAAAACAACTTCTAGTTGGAGGCTCTTCAATTTCTTGCGAACTAGAAAAAACCCTCTTAAAACATAAAGTAGCTGCATGGCATTCATATGCAATGACTGAAACTATTACTCATATTGCATTACGTAAAATTGGTAATAGCGGATATATGGGTGATTTTTATCCATTGAAAGGAGTTGATTTAAAACTTGATAAAAGAAAGCGGCTTATTATTGACTATACATCAATAGGTGTTTCAAAGCTAATAACAAATGATATAGCAAAAATTTATGAAGATGGTTCGTTTACGATACTTGGTCGATCAGATAATGTTATAGTTAGTGGAGGCATAAAAATTTCTCCCGAAATAATTGAATCAGTTATAGGAGAGTTCCTTAGTAATGATTTTTTCATTGGTGGCATTCCTGATGATAAACTTGGTGAAAAAGTGATTCTCTTTATTGAAGGATGTACTTCTGATTATAGTAACACTAATATTGAAGAATTAGTAAAAGGACTACTTAACAAGTATGAGTTACCAAAAGAAACAGTATTCATAACGAAGTTTACTAGAACCGTTTCGGGTAAAATAATGCGTAAAGCAAACATTGATAAGTATTTAATTTCGTTGTAAATACGCACAAGTATTGGTAATAATGACTGTGTAATTAATTCTATTTAAAGGGCTTTAAGTATTAATGGATTCATGTTTTATTGAGTACATATGACTCAATGATTTAACTGAGAAACTATAATTTTTAGGTTTAAAAATTATATTTGTATTAAGAAATCAAATTATTTTTGTAATTTGGTGGTCCATTATATGGTAGAATTAATACTTTTGAAGGATGAGTACTCTAAACGATTTTGATTTTTCTGGTAAAGTTATCCTGATTGTTGAGGATGCCGAAACAAGTAATCGGTTCTATAATGCTGCGCTAAGCCGTACAAATGCTAAACTGCTTTGGGCAATTGATGGTGAAGAAGCCTTGGAGAGGCTAAAGGAAAACGATGATATTGATGTTGTACTTCTTGATCTAAGTTTACCAGGAATTAGTGGGTTTGATGTGTTAAAAAACATTAGAAAAAGTGATACAGCTTTATCGGTTATAGTGCAAACCGCGTATGTTCTTTCGGGAGAGGAATCGGCTTGTTATGAGTTGGGAGCCAATGATTTTATCACAAAACCCATAATGCTTGATCAACTATTAAGTTCACTGCAAAAACATTTCTAGTAAATTAATTTGATTTTGTAATTGTACTAGCTTCTTCAATAATTCTCACAATCCTTCTGTCAGCAATACCAATTTTTATTAATATTTCTGTGTTTTTTGCGAGCTGTCGGCACAATACTATCTTATGATCCAGTAACTTGATTTTTTCTTTTTTTGTAATCGAATGCATCGTTGTTATTGGGTGAAACCCAGATAAATCAATTAAATCTCTCAAATTTCCGTTGTTTGGATAGTCCCATGAAATTAATTTCAAACCAGAGCATAAACCAAATTGGGTTGCATCGGAGGTAAACCGTGTATTTGTTATTATCCAACCTTCAAAACTATGTTTATCATCAACATTTGCAATTCTTTTTGCTTTTAGATCTTCAAACCGTGATTTAACATACAGGGACACTTTAACATCACTCTTTTTCTTCTGGTCATTGTGAAATTTACATTCTACGAAAATTGTTTTAGTATTATTTTGTGCATGAACGTCTACCTCATGTTTAACACATCTGCCTTCTAAGACAACACCTGTTTCTACAGTATATCCTTCTAGCTTAATTAGCTCACCAACAAAGCTTTCGAATGGGTAACCTGTTGGGCCCAAATCGAATATAGCTTTTTTTAGCCTGTATCTGCCAGCAACCCTTTCCGATCTTTTTTTTAATAATTTATAAGCAAGCTGATAAACTTTATGAGTTGACATTCCTGTTACAATACTAGACTTTACTATATTCAGAATGAAGTATGCATCGTCTTGGCTTGCACCAGATCGTAATAACGAGGAGATTAATTTTTCTGAATTAAACGGTGCTAATTCACCACTTTTCTTCCTAAGTAATATATCTTCCATTTAAGTTTTGTTGTTGTAAAAGATGTCCCGAAATTAAACAAAAAAGCCTGAAACAACTACGAATCAGGCTTTGATTAATGAACGATACAGCTTATCGTACTATGAACTTATTAGTATAAGTTTTTCCATCACTATTCATTGTTTTGCTTATATAATATCCACTTTTAAATTCACCAACATCAATGCTCAACAAATTAGTAGCAATTATTTCATTTGAGTATACCAATGAACCTAGCAGGTTATATACTTTCACACTAGCAATGTCATCAAAACTCAGTATATTAACTGTTTCGGTTGCCGGATTTGGAAAAACTTGTATGTTTCCTTGTCCAATTTCATTATCTTCTATTCCAACATAGTCTGGTTTATTAAGCTTTTTATTAGTGTATAATCTGTATTCTCCAGCTTCAAGTGAAATAGGATCAGCTACATTTGTTACTTCTAAGGTATCTCCGGTCCAATATTCAAACCAGGTTCCAGCTGTTTGGAATTGTGGAACTATATTATCTTCATCCATACCAAAGTTTCCTAAAACAACTACTGACATATCTTCACTTGTAAGCTTTATTTTCTTTAGCTCGTTATTTAAATCAAGTGTAAAGTCAGATGAAGTGAATACTTCTTCATTCATTTTCAGATCAATTAGAGCCGAGTAAACATAAAATAGATTTTTACGACTCCATTGGTTCATATAATCCCACTTTGGAGGTTTTTCTCCAAGCCTACCACCATAATCAATCGAAACATCATATCCTCTTTCTCCAAACTGCCAAATCATTTTAGGTCCAGGGATTGTAAAGAAGAAATTTGCGGCCAATTCCTGTCGCTTCAATGCGGTTCCAAGTTCTTTTACACTATAGTTGCCAGAAGAGTTTCCATATTCAAGATTTTTAAACATCAACCTTTCCTCATCATGGCTTTCCATATAACCAACAACATGGGGATCATTATAACCTCTTCTTTTATAAGAAATCCAATCAAAGTTAGAATCATCATAACCCATTGTTGCCTGATTATAACTATAATTGAGGTTACCCCACATTAAAATTCCATGATTTGCCAATTCCTTTTCTTCACTATTTACACTTAGGTGTTCAAAAATCACAGTAGCATCTGATTTAGTTTCCCAAATTTTATTTGCCATTCTTTTTAGTAGTGCAATTCTGTCTGCATCATAATTACTTCCCCATGGGTCGTTACTGCCCTTGATATTATTTCCAAAACCCTTTGTAAAATCAAATCGAAAGCCATCAATGTGGTATTCAGTTATCCAGTAACTATTAACACTGTCAACAAACTGTTGGGTATAGATACTTTCGTGATTAAAGTCGTTTCCCCATTGGGCATCAGGGTTTGTGAAATTTGATTGTTCGTTGAACCATGGGTTATTAGCTGCAGGTCGGTTAAATTCATTATTCCAATACATTTGAGCCATGGCGTTTGTACCATATGAATGGTTTAGTACCAGATCCATAAATACTGCAATTCCACGCGAATGACATTCGTCAACAAAGGCCTTAAATGTATTTTTAGGTCCATAATATTTGTCAACAGCAAAATAATAGTTGGGATTATATCCCCAACTTGAGTTGCCCTCAAATTCGCTATTTGGCATCAGTTCAATGGCATTAACACCTAAACGTTCTAAGTAGTTTAATGTATCAATAAGTGTATTATAGTCATGTTTACCAACAAAATCTCTAATCAGAAGTTCATAAATAACAAGGTCCTCAACATCTGGATTAACAAAATTATCTATTTGCCATTCATATGGTTCTTGATTAGTTTGCAATACGGTGGCTATGCCATTGGTTTTACCAGCTGGATATTGTATTAGATTTGGGTAGGTTGAGTTACTAATGTAATGATCATTCCATGGATCGCTTACCTTGTCGGCATATGGATCACCTACTTTGGTTATACCATCAATGAAATACTGAAATATGTATTCTTTGTTATCCTCCAGATTTGAAATTTCTACCCAAAACCGTAAACCATCTGGTGTGATTTTCATCTCATATTCGTTTTCAATTTCCCAATTGTTAAAATCACCCAGTACAAATATAAATTCTTTCTCAGGTGCAAGTAAACATAGTATTACTGTATTCTCATCCAAATAGTTAATACCATCTTTTATTCCATCAGGTAATTCTTCAACAATAGCATCATGCCTAACAAAATAGTATATGGAATCGCTAACATTTTCATCTCCAGAAATGGCCTTTGCTACCAGCCAGTGTTTACCATATTCATTTGCCACAATATTCATGGCAAATGAACTTCCAGTATCGGCGTAAATTAATTTACCATTGTCATACAAAAATGTTGAGTCGCTTCCTGTTGTATTTCCGGCTATTTCTATAAGATCATTTTGTTGTACGATAATAGGACTTTCTGAAGGTTTTGTTATTAAGATGTTTAATCCAGATGCGAAAACTTCATAGTAAATGTCGCTGCCATCATCTGTTTTACCTACCAAAGTTCCGTCTTCATTACGGAACACAAAGGCCAACTGTTCAATTGTTTCATTTGTAGGTACTCCGTAGTATTCCTTAATTGAGGGGCCTATTACTAATTCCCAGAGGTCAGAACCCACGTTAGTAAGTTTACAATCTGGAATATTTTCTGTCCATCCAGCCTTAACATATTTCCAATCGCTACCCGATGAACTATTACTTGTAATTACTCCTGTATGAGCATATATATCACCAGTATAGCCCGACAACCCACCACTCCCAAGAGTAGAATTAAAAGTTATTATAACCTGATCATCTTGTGTTGGAAAAGCTGGGTCTGCAACAATTAGCTGTGCAAATGATGCTATGGTTATCAAAAAAGCAAATACTGTACTTACAAATATCTTTAACATGGTGTTTTTATTTATTAGATACAAATGTACCCTAATTAGTTGCAGAAAGTCCTACCTTGCTAGTTAAAATATCATAATATCAGGTATATATGATTTTGAAAGCTTTGTGTA
>JAERTF010000146.1 GCA_016845105.1 Bacteroidota bacterium
TATTTAGAATATGCAATTATATGGAGTATGTATGTGGTGATTATGCACAGCTTATAAATATTGCTTTACAGCTAATTCTAACTTCGTACTTATTGCTTTTTTAAGACTTTCAGGTTTTATAACCTTAACCCTATCTCCAAAAGAAAGAATAGTCATTTCCAATTCAAAGTTTGGGATTAATGACAACTTTACTTGTAATTGCCCATTATTTAACAACTTTACTCTCTGACTAGGATGTAGTGGTTTAGTTTTAATATAATTTGATTGTTCATTTGTGAAAACTAATACCACTTCTGTAATATTTCTGCTGTCTGGCGTAGATACTCCAATAATGTCTAAAAAATGATCTTCCCAATCTATAGATGAATCAATATAGCTGTCTTTAGTTTCATTAATTTTGATAATCCTATCAAGAGCAAGATTCCATCTAGGCATTTCCAACATCTCATTTAAACCGAAGACAAACCACCTATTATTATATTGCTTTAGATGATAAGGGTGAAAGTTAAAAGTGAAAGCTTCTTGATCAAATGGTTCATATTCGATCTCCAGCACAATATTGTTTACAATTGCATTAAATATTGGTTGAATTTTATCATAACCACTATAGTCAATATTTGTGTCGAAGGACATAACTTTCTCAGTTGAACCGACTAGGCCAAAACGATCAGTTAACATTGGAGCTATTTCATTCATCCATTCAAACTGAGGAGCACCTTCAAATCTTTGTAGTATTGAGATTGCGTTTTTCAATTGCGCAGCTTCTGTTCTATTTAAGGGGCTGTTGTTTATTGAGAAATTCTTTTCTTCATATCTGTAATACGCACTTCTACCTTCTTTATAAGCTTCGATTGGTGCTGAGTATCCGGCATCACTTTTCATAAATCTTATGTCCTCTCTAAGCTGCCTAGTTTTAATTCCGGAAGTTGAAGGATCAAAATCTGATAAAGATTCATTTACTTTTTCAAGAAGATCAGAAAAAAAGTACTTCCTACCAAAATTGCTAAAACACTTATCGAGGGTATTGTAACGTAGTACGGCGTTTTTATTTGTGGACATAAAGTTATTGTGCAGGGTTAATGCACAAAGGTAGGGATTTTAATATTCTGCCTATTTTACTGCTGCATCAATAAAAAGAAAATCAACAGGCAACTGGTTAAAAGACCGACTTGTTAGATTGGGAATTCCATTAATTATTTTTTATTTTGTACTTAATCCACTAACCAATTTCATACACTATTATTATATTAAACATGAGGACGTCAGCTTTGTTGGTTTTCTTACTAATCCACGTGCGTGGGGGTTCGGCCCAATGTGGTTTGTTGAAACCTTATTAATATTTTCATTTCTGTATTTGTTTTTCAGAAAAATAAATTGGAAGATAAAAATGCGATTTCCTGGAACAAAGGTTATAGTGGTGTCAGCAATTTTATTAGGATTAGTTCAATATCTAGTTCGTATATGGCTACCAGTAGGTTGGAGTTTACCATATACAGGGTTACAGGTACCATTTTTTGGTCAATACATTTTTATGTTGATTTTTGGTGTTGTTGCCTATGAGAACAAATGGTTAGATGAAATTAGTTTCAAAATTGGAAAACAATGGTTTATTTTTACCCAGATCATGATACTAATTGTACTTCCTACGATGCTATATATTGGTGGTAAAGAAGATGCTATAACACCCTTTCTTGGAGGTGGAACATGGCAGAGCTGTACATGGGCCATATGGGAACAATTAACTGGGTTTGCAATGATAATTGGATTGTTTGGATTATCAAAGAAGCATTGGAATACACAAGGCTCATTTGCCAAGCAACTGTCAGATAGTTCTTATGGAGTTTACATTATTCATACACCAGTAATTGTAGGGATAAGTGCAGTTTTCCTCAGCTGGGACATAAATCAGCTTCTGAAATTTATTATTCTTGCACCACTAGCAGTTATTACCAGTTTCATATTTGCATGGATAATTAGACAGATTCCAGGTGTGAAAAGAGTGGTGTAGTAGTTATTATATTTCAACAATGACAATATTTAAGACAAAATGAAAAAGAAATTTCACCATTATCTGAAACAGATTCAATTATCAGCTTAATATCAGATAATGTGATTGGCCTTGATGCTTAGTACGAATACTGAATCAGTTATAATTTTCAAATTAGCTAACAACACTATGAAGCCACAATTAAAAACTTTGGAATTTAGCAAATTCAAACTCATTCTTTTATTATTAGTATTATTAGTTGCTAATCAAACTGTATCACAGAATGATGTCAATTATAGCGATTCATTGATTCGCGATCTTCAAATTTTTAAATCTGATGAACCTCTTAACTGGTCACTTACATTTGATATTAAAGAGTTTAGAAGAGAAAAACATGAAAACAAGAAACTCCCAGCTGTTTTAACTTTACACCATGAAGATAGAGTAGATAAAATAGACATAAGAATTGTGGCCAGAGGAGAATCAAGAAAAACAATTTGTTATTTCCCACCTATTAAACTGAAACTTAAAAATGTGTTCCAATATGATCCCTACTTGAGTCAGGTTAACAATCAAAAACTTGTTACTCATTGTAATGAGTCAAAAGAATATGCTCCATCAATTCACAGAGAATACTTGATTTATAAGATTTACAACTTAATAACAGAGAAAAGCTTTAAAGTTCAATTAATCAATATGAACTATATTGACTCCAGGGATAAGGTTAAACCTTCCACGCACTGTTCATTTCTTATTGAAGATATTGATGTACTTGCAAAACGCAATAATAGTTTTGTAGTTAATAATAAATCCTTGAGAATGTGTCATGTCAACAAATCATCAATGATTCAACTTTCTTTATTTCACTATATGATTGGAAATGTTGATTGGTCTATATCTGACCAGCACAATGTGAAATTGATAAGAGTAAACGAAGTAAAGGAAGACTTACCCTATGCTATTCCCTATGATTTTGATTTTTCCGGATTTGTAAATGCTTCATATGCCATCAATGTTCGAAATCATGATATAAGCTCTGTTAAAAAAAGAATGTTCGTAGGTGTTTGTTATACTAAGGAGGAATACCATGAAATTACCCAAAGTATTTCTGCAAAAAAAGATGAAGTAATTACTCTAGTAAATGACTATGATTTGTTAGAAACTAAAACCAGGAAAAGGATTAGTTCTTATCTAAATGATTCCTTTGAATTGATAACAAAACCTGATTTTTATGATGAACATGTAGTACCCAATTGTAAGAAGTATGATAACTAATTGATATTTTACAAAAGATGAATTTCACATTCATGAAGTAATTCGTCGAATGGTTTTGTTAGTTGATCAGAGAGATACTAACATTTCATTACAAACTTGTAAAAGTAGTACAGTTATATACTAAAGTTTTTAAGTGTTTTATTGAATTCTTAGGATTTCTCCATCATTAAAAAATGTCCTATGCTATCCATTTCATATTAGGTCGTATTCGGGAGTAAAATTTTATATTCTTCATTTTCTTTCGGGAGATCTGTATTCTCTAGATAGATATCTAATGCGGTTGTTTTTGAGATGTCTTCTGTCCAGTATTTTTTATCGATAAGACTGATCATCAAAAGGTAACCAACATTTTAGGTTGTTTAATTCATTGTTGAAAATATATTACTTTTTACATTTTCAGTTGTTTGTTTCGTGATAGATCCATTAACAAATGCTAACACATTATCCTTGTTGTATTTTCCTTTGAACATACTAACGAAGCCATTTAACTCATTGTAGTAGTTAATTCTTTCAATACTGTAACTCGGAAAAATGAGATAAACCCTAAGCTTTTGACAATAACACATCAACACAAACCGCCGTTAGTAACTCAACCTAATATGGTTTTCATTTTTAGGTAGTTCAATGTAATGCAAAAAAAACGATAACTCCAGTGTTTTAATCGATGACTAACTAAAGTTTAGATATTATCCTGTTAAAGTAATCTTGAAAAAAACAACAACAACATATTGTGCAGGAGCTACTTAAGTGCACCTCTCACAAAAAAGTTTCAGTAAATTGAATAAGACGTCTCACTAAATTTTCTTTTGAAATGAACAAACCCGACGCAAGCGTAGTTATTAACTCAGTGAAAAATTACTTTTTTTATGACCCAGGGTTGGGTAATAAAACCCAAAAGATTTCTAGACAATTACCCGGGATATTCGGCTAAATGGTTTAAAAAAATTTGTATTGGGCAGCTATGCTTTTTTTCCAGAGATAACTATCTGAGCATTGTCATTGATTTTACTACAATCTCATCACTTGTCTCCATCTTATAAAAGTATCTCCCTGGTGATAATGTGCCGGCTTCGAGTTTTAACAGATAATTTCCAGGATCGTAATGTCTATTAGTTATATTTGTTACTTTACGTCCCATCATATCAAAGATATCGATCGTGACATTATCTGATTGGGTAATCTCAAATCCAATTTGTGTAGATTGATAGAATGGGTTTGGATAATTTTGATAAAGCGTACTTAATTTAATATCTGGCTCTTGTATACCGGTTGTTTCAGTGTAATACATCATTTCTATGCAATAACTTACAAGCGTACCTTCATTTCCCGATTCATTGTCATAAATTCTTAATAACCAGTCTCCCCCCATTGGTGTTGTGGTGAATGTTGACAAAGGCATTTCAGGTTGATAAGTCCCCATAAATGGGGCAGTTCCATCAATTATTGATATTTCTGCTTCATCATCAAAAGTGGTATTAACATAATTAGCACCATTTTCTCCATTTCCTGTGCTTAGATCAATCTCTTCGCCATTGGGCCCTACCAAATATATATCAAGGTCACCAACTCTTGGGTAGCCAATGGTCATATTAACATCTAAATCCACCACTACAGCATTCTGATCAATATAAATTGTATCAAAGGTATTTTCCAAATCATTGATTGTTTTAGGCAGGGTTTCAGAACAATATTGGTGTGTAAGAAGATCTCCAATAAAATAATCATAAACCTCAGGTGGTGCAGTTGTACCAGGAGGATTAAAGCCACTACCCCCATATGGTAGGGTCATAATTACATTTCCTTCTTCATCCTGAATTGCAAAATAATAAGATACTTTTGTACCAATATCTTGTCCGGGAATTATAAATTTCAATGTATCCGAAGTTACGTAAAAGGGATGCAAAAAATCGTATGAACCATCATTTAAACTGTAATATAATCTGGGGGCATTCGATCCAGTAGGAATAGTATATCCCGATTGTATAACAAAAATTGCTTCCCGATCATTTGTGTTTGGACTCGACTGTATAGGATCATGACTCATGGTCATTTTTAAATCCATCGCAAGAGAAGCAATGGTCGCAACACTTGTTTTAACCATTTTTAAGAAATATGGAATATTCATGTTTGATAGAAGATCCTCTGGAGTATGGTAAAAAGCATTGAAATCATCCCAATCCTCAATACATAAAATAGCTTGGTAATCGTTAACCCAAAATGGATAATGATCGCTGGATGTTGTTGAAATAAAGTTGAAATCTAAACTAGGCTCATAAATTTCAAGAGCACTTGTAAAATATTGTGAAAAAGGTATGGATTGGCTATTTACCGATAATGATAACATATTATCATCATTCGAATCATATCCAATCATATCGAGGTTGAGAACTCCAAGAATATTATCGCCAGCACCACTCGCCATATTAGCATAATGAAAACTTCCTATCAAGCCTTGTTCTTCTTCATCAAAAGTAATAAACTTGATAGTATATAATGGATTCATATTTGCTAGTAGTCTTGCTGCTTCAAGCACAGCCACAGTTCCAGAGGCATTGTCATCTGCTCCAGGCGCAATACCTCCTGATGGCATATCATCATAGTGTGCACAAATTATATATTGCTGATCGGGATACGTAGTTCCTGTTATTGTAGCGACTACATTTTCGCCTAGAGAACCAAAAGATTGATATTCAACCTCTATGCCTAAATTTTCAAATTGCTCATAAATCCACTGAGCTGCAATAGCATTGTTAGCATCATAAGAGTGGCGGCTTAGTATTGTATATTCATCTCCTCCAACCAAAACCGGTAACTCTCCGGATAATTTCAAATCCAGATTTGAAATACTTTCTTCGGTTATCAAGTTTATAAGAGAATCTACTACAGGGCTATAACCAATTTGCCCCTTACTGATATTAACAGAATAGATTATTACTAGAATTAGAAAAAAAAATCTTTTCATATTTTTATTAATTAAACTTGGCTAATGATAAGATAGAATATCATTTTTTGATTTTATAAAAATAGAGAATTTCATAGTATCATTAAGCTAACAACCGTAGTTTAGATGGAATTTAATTTAGGATATTCAATAATAAACGAAGCTACTCATCAAAAGCCAACAAGATATCAACGATAGATTTATTTTTTATCTCGCCTAAGCGGCAGATAATACTTCCAACACTTGCTTCAATATGGCATTACTTAACTTAAAATCATAGCAAGTGTTGGTCATATTTAAACCATAAAACTAGTATATTCAATAATTAATCACTATTTTTGAACTTAATTATAATCAGCGTTATAAACTGAATTGTTTTTCAAGTTATTTACATAAACCCATAATTTAATAAACATACTATGAAAAAGCTATTTTTATTTCTGACACTTGGAATTATTTCCAATTATACATTTTCACAGTGGACTGACAACCCATCAGCAAATACTCTTATAAATGACACGGTCAAACAACAAATTATTCCACTTATTGCCACATCGGAAAGTAATGGGGCATCTTTTATTAGCTGGCAAACAAATTCGGGTGCTTATCACTACCAGCTTTTTTTAAATAATATAGATGATGCAGGAGAGCTACAATGGGGAAGAGAAGGTATTATGTTAAGTGATGAACCTACTTATGAGTGGGTTACTCATTATGGCTTAATTTCTGATGATGACAATAATGCAGTATTAATTAATCACGATTTACGACAGGGGTACAGTAATGCTGTTGCATACCGTGTTTCACCAAATGGAGATTTGCTTTGGGGACAAAACGGACTTTTACTTACAGACAATACTAACGACTGTGTTTCGCTTTCATTGCTACAGGATTATAACAGTAACTACATATTTGCCTGGCAAGAGGATTCACTATTTTATGATACCACAGGCAATGGTATGTATAAATCAACAGTGAATTTCACAAAGGTAGAT
Organism: Bacteroidota bacterium; assembly: GCA_016845105.1. Classification (GTDB taxonomy): domain Bacteria; phylum Bacteroidota; class Bacteroidia; order Bacteroidales; family F082. Next base: position 7,199 of record JAERTF010000146.1, read on the forward strand.
AAGGAAATGAATTTTTTATGGGACCTACCAAGGGAAATCACCAATGATACGATCAGCTTCTTTAAAGAAAGATATAATATGGTATTACGTGAAGATAACAGCTTTTATATGGTTTATATGGGTACTACTAACCCATGGGATTCTGTTTCTATTGGACAAATTACTTTTAGTAATATTTATGTTATGTTGTTTGATGAAAACGGAATGCCTCTTTGGGAAAATCAGGTAGCATTGGAGCAAAATAATTTTCTTCCTGATAATTTCCACATTACAGGTCAGGCCTTCTTAAGGGCAGACGGGGGTATAGCAGTAACTTGGAGAGCAGCAGGATATGGAGTACTCCCATCAGTAAAGGTTCAGTTTCTTGATGAGGAAGGCAACAAATTTCTGGGGCTTTATGGAGAAACGGTAATTTTAGATGATAAAGAAATTATAGTTGCTGATTTTTCTGCCGAATATATATCCGAACTTGATGATATATTCGTGTATTGGTCAAACATTGTTTTTGATCCTGCAATATTAAATTACAGAAACTCCATAGTAGGACAAAGGATAGATAATGATGGCAACAGGTTATGGGGAAATTATGGTAGGCAATTTCATTCCGAAACAATTGATTCAACATATGTTGTCTGGGATATTGCTACTCATCCTGACGGATCAATGGCTACTTTGTATTCCCAAAATTATAACTTGTATGAACCTGACACCATGAGTATTGAACTCCTCAAAGCATTCAGAAATAATGTTAATGGTGAGATGTTATGGGAGAATGATGAACATATAATAATATCTGACGCCATTAGTAGTAAGGCTAGTGCGAATATGGGTAATTATTATAATGGACAATGGGTAGCTACCTGGTCAGATAGTAGGTCTTACCTTGGGTTAAGCATGAATAATTCGAGTATATATGCCCAAAACATTAATGAAGATGGCACCATAGGTCCAGTAGGCATCTTTAATCCGGGAGTTGGTATTGGTGATAAAATAAGTATATACCCCAACCCTACTACCAAAGATTTAGTAGTAGTTTTTAATTTAAATGATATTGTTAAAAGTTATATTAATATATATGACCTACATGGTCGAATGGTAAAACATGTAGATGCTGGATATTCAAAAGAAGGTGAAAACAGAGCAACTATAAACACATCAACCTTGACAGCCGGAACATATATGCTAACAGTTGTAACTGACGTAACTAATTTCTCACAGAAATTGGTTATTGTTGATTAATACAAATACAGAAGTCAGTTATTGATGAAACTTTATATAATTATAACACTTATTACAAAAGGATGCTAGTGGCGAAAAATCCTGTAGCTATATGTTTGCAACTTTAAACGAAAGGTATTATAAGGATTGTAATTGTTATTTAACTTCAGAAATCGATCTTTGGTAATCCTTCACAACTAGTTTTAAACTTTTTATCATAATCCATTCAAGACTGTATTTACCTTTATAC
>JAERTF010000147.1 GCA_016845105.1 Bacteroidota bacterium
ACTATAGATGATGTTGTAGCAATGATAATAATAAGAGTTATATGCCTTAGAAATGTGTCGTTAATATGTCTCCAAACGAATAGTTTTAATGTTACAATAGTAATTGTTAATATAAGAGTTGTTATGGCAAGGAAAACCGGAATTTCCAATAATACATAAGTTATAGTTAATCCAAAGAATGTAATTATGAATGGACTTAGAATTGGTAATTTGCGATTATCAGTTGTATCCAGAAAAGCAACAAATAGATAATATATACTAATACCTATACCTACGAGTATAACAAATGGAAAGGCTATATTATTTAACTGGAAGTTGGGATCTACCATAAAGGATAAGCTGCTATCAGTTGATGCGAAATACAATATATAAATAGGCACCAATGTAAACATCCAAAGAATTGAATATCCAAGAATGATTTTTATGGGTGTATGTGTTATTTTAGTTTTGCTTAAATAGTTATATGAGGCTATTGACAGCACCACTAGTTGAACAATATTAATCAGAAGGTCGCCCAAAGAATTTGTAAGTGGTATATTGGAAATTGAAGCACTAAATAACGTTGAGTTTTTGAGTGCAAACGGAATTTGAAAGTAGTATAGTAATATCCATAGAATGGATGAAATAAACACAAAAAGTAATGGCTTAAATAAAGTCCTATTACCTGAATATGATATACCAAGTATGAAATAGTATAGAGTTATAGAGATTGTAATATAGCAAAGGATAAAAATGGAAAATTCCAGAATAGATGCAGTTGTAGAGTCATTATAATCGGTGATAATATTTATCCCCAATAAAAACTGGTTAGCGTTATTGTAAGTCTTATGTTGCGATTGATCTTCATCAAGGGTTAGTTCAATATTATTATTAATGTAATATTTTGGTTTAAAACCAGAGACCAAAAGATCATTACGCATTATGTAATCTGTTTTGATCAAATCAAATAAGTAAATCGTGCTTTGTCCTTCTTTTAAGGCTGTGTATATATACCACCCTGATGGTAACTTAATACTATGAATTCTGTAATCTGGCACTAAACCCGATATGGAACTAGGATCGATTTGATTGTTATTCCAATATGAAAGGCTATCACCTGAGACAACATAACATAAAAAATCAGAGCTCTGTAAAGTACTATCCAGTTGATCCCATATGTTATTCGATTCTAGTTTGATGAATTCAGACACAACACCTTCCAGGTTTAGCATTTTAACAGACTGAATATCAAGCAGATGGCCCAATCTCTCAGCGTCTTTTTCTGTAGATTTTTTTGAGTTGTGGGTTAATTGGGTTACAATGAATGTAAGAACAAGAATTACTGAGATTAGAAAGAATAAATTTGTTTTTTTTGATAAAGTTCGCCAAAACATTAATGAAGTGTATTTGTCATTAAGAGCAAAATTGCCACAAATATAGTAGTCAAATATAGGACTATTTTATTTTCCTTTTTGTACAACAAATATCATGCTGGAATAATTATTGTTTTTCCTTGCTTTAAAATTAGAAAGATACCCCCCAATTATTGCTGTTAATAATGGGAATCTATTTTTCTTATATTTCTCACTTAACATGCTTACATAATAAGCATCAAGTTTCATGGGTTCAGCATGAATTAATTTAAGATCATGTTTCTCCAATAGTTTGTTAAATGTTTTTTGTGTAAAATGGTATAAATGCCTAGGTACATCCAATGCAGACCAATATTTCTGATATTTATTTGCATCTGGAGAGTTTAAATTTGGTAATGCAAAAATTAGAGTTCCATTTTCTTTAATCAAACGTTTTACTTGCATAAGTCTGTTGTTTAAATTTGAGACATGCTCAAGAACATGCCACATGGAAATTACATCAAAATATTCGGGCTGTAGAGAATCTAATTTGTCCTCATCATAAATATCAAGTGAATACTCTTTTTTTGAGAAACTACGTGCAGTAATATTTGGCTCTATACCTGTGGTTTCCCAAGAATTTGTATTGAAGTAGTTCAGCAGTTCACCCGATCCAGATCCTATGTCTAATATTTTACCTGATTTACAAAAGGATGAAACCAGATTGTATTTTCTTTTTATATTAATTGATCTTAACAGTGAATACAAACTAGCTATTGGACCACCATCTTTTGTGTTGTGCGACAAGTATTCATCAGTTTCATAATACCTTGCTAGGTTTTTGGGTACGGGGTTAGTGAAAACAAATTCACATTTATTGCATTTTGTAATTGTAAAGTCCTCTTGTGTATAAAAGTAATCTTTTGTCTCCATATAGAGAGAAAGGTCGTTACTTTCACATATTGGACATTGAACTACTGGAATGAGATTTGAGTTTTGTTTCACGTGAAACATTTTTTAGCGACCAATGAAAACTGCAATTACACTTATATCAGATGGTGAAATTCCACTAATACGTGATGCTTGTCCAATGGTCGTAGGTTTAATTAATGTTAATTTTTCTCTTGCTTCGGTTGATAGCGATTTTAAACTATGGTAATCGAAATCTGTTTTCAATGGAATGTCTTCAAGTTTTGAAAGTTTTGAAACGAGCTCTTTCTCCTTTTCGATATACCCATCATATTTAATTAATATCTCAGCTGCGCTGAGTTCTTCTTTTGTGTACTTGTTTGAATCAATAATTTCACGAAAGTTAGTTGAGGCGCTAATTAGTTCATTAATTGAAATTTGTGGTCGTAATAGTACATCTGAAATTTTTGTTTTTTGTCGCAAAGGAGATGTATTCTTTTTTTCTAGTAGTGAATTTGCTTCATCCGGACCAATGCTTTGCTTTTTTGTAAACTTTATTATAGCATCAATTGCTTTTTTCTTTTTAATGACTCTATCGAATCGTTCCTTTGATGCAAGGCCTATCTCATATCCCATCGGTGTTAGCCTAACGTCGGCATTATCTTGCCTTAATAGTATTCTATATTCGGCTCGTGAGGTAAACATCCTATATGGCTCATCAACACCTTTGGTAATTAAGTCATCTATTAGTACACCAATGTAAGCCTCATGTCTCTTTAGAATAAATGGGTTTTTGTTGACTATTTTTAAATGAGCATTAATACCTGCCATCAACCCCTGGGCAGCTGCCTCTTCGTATCCTGTAGTACCATTAATTTGCCCTGCAAAATACAAATTTGATATTAACTTAGTTTCAAGAGAGTACCCCAATTGAGTGGGGGGGAAATAATCATATTCTATGGCATAGCCAGGAATAAAAATTTTTGCATTTTCAAATCCCGGCACTTTATGCAGCGCGCTTAGCTGTATATGATCTGGGAGTGAAGATGAAAAACCATTTACATAGTATTCAATAGTCTCCCAACCTTCTGGCTCAACAAAAAGTTGATGCCTGGTTTTTTCAGAAAAGCGTTCTATTTTATCTTCTATTGATGGGCAGTATCTTGGTCCGGTACCTTCAATTCTTCCAGCAAACATTGGTGAATCGTTAAAACCCAACCTTAATTCATCATGTACTATAGGTGATGTATAGGTTATCCAACAGCTTCGTTGTTTTGTAAGCCTATTCTGCTTAAGAAATGAAAACCCTTCAGGTTCTTCATCACCTACCTGCTCTTCCATTTTTGAAAAATCAATTGTGCGTCCATCTACCCTTACAGGAGTGCCAGTTTTTAACCTATCACTTTTGAATCCCAATTGCCTTAATTGCTCTGTTAAACCAAATGAAGACTGGTCACCAATTCTACCACCACCATAACTGTTTTTACCAATATGGATTTTGCCATTTAAAAATGTTCCATTTGTAAGTATAACAGAAGTGGCATAGATTTTCTGGCCCAACTGAGTTTCTACACCAACAACTTTATTTTCTTTGGTAATAATATTTGTTACAGTATCCTGCCAGAAATCCAAATTGGGTGTTTTTTCAAGCATGTTTCTCCATTCGATGGCAAACTGGACTCTATCGTTTTGTGTTCTTGGGCTCCACATTGCTGGCCCTTTTGATTTGTTCAACATTCTGAACTGAATCATTGTTTTGTCTGACACGATGCCAGAATAGCCTCCCAATGCATCAATTTCCCTAACAATTTGTCCCTTTGCCACACCACCCATGGCTGGGTTACACGACATTTGAGCAATGCGCTGAAGGTTCATTGTAATCAATAGTACTTTTGAACCTAGGTTTGCAGCAGCAGCAGCGGCTTCTGCTCCGGCATGACCAGCACCAACAACTATAATATCATATTGCTCAAACATATTTATTTGTTTCACGTGGAACAATTTCGAAAATTAAGACTGCAAATTTAAATAATAATCTTCTTTGCTTCTCATTTGTTTTTTTTCAGTAGGAGTGGAGTCATTATATCCAAGAAGGTGAAGTACACCATGAACTATAACACGATTAAATTCATTCTTGTATGTTGTGTCATGTTTTTTCGAATTTTCAAAAACCCGATCTATGCTAATGTATATTTCACCAGAAACTACTTCTTTGTTCTCGGTTGTTGGGAAGGTAATGATGTCTGTGAAAGTGTCGTGATTAAGGAACTTCACATTAATCTGGTTCAGCATACGATCATCACAAATTATATATTGTATATCTCCTACTTTTTTGTTTTCATTATTAACGACTGCCTTAATCCAACTTTTTGTCAATAATTCATTTATAGTATCAAAGGGAGTTTTTAATTGATATGTAAAGCTAATCATCTTCCCTTTTAACTTTTTCAAGCACCGGATGCTTGCTAAAATACTTGGCTAACAAAGTTGATCTCTTTTTGTATATTTCGTTATGAAGGGCACTAATATCAAACTCCAAGGATATCATGTTATCATCTTTTGTGCTTATCTTGTCAACCAAAGAGTGAATAAGAAATAATTTTCTGTCACCATCTTTTTTCATTATATCTTCAAAATCAAATTTTTCAGAAAAAAGAGTAACAACCTGATAATCAACCCCATGAAATGATATTGTGATGTTTTTGTAGTCGGAATGATAGCCAATGCTAATATTTTCATTCGGATAGTTTTCGAGCAGATAATTAAACAATTCACTTACTGATATAAGAATGTTTCCGTAATACGTATCATTGATAAAGAGCTGATCGCAAACTGCATCAACAAAAAATTCAATATCTCTTATGGATTCTGGTTTAAGATTAATAGTAACAGACTGATTGTTATTTACCATCTTTATTTTCTTTTTCTAGTTTATAAAGATATTCTTTAAGCAGCTTTTTGTAATATGGAGCAACCTCAATGGGTGTCGTGATTAATATCTCCTCTTGTATATCTTTTGTTGGTTTATACTCAATTTTATTGTTTAGGTTACTAGATTTTCGATTTTTACCCTCCTTCGACTCTCGCTTTTTCTCCTTTTCCCTTTCTTGTAAGGCTTTTTGTGATTTTAACAGTCTTGTTTCGATGTTTTTTTGCCTTTCGATGGTTTCCATTGTCACCCTTCTGTTAACTACATCGTCTTCTGTTTTTTTCATTTCTTCTACAACCTTGTTTAAAGCACTTCCATTACCACCTTCTCCTTCTAGTTGCTCAATAAATTCCTGAAGCATTCTTCTAATTTCACTTTGTGCGGCAGCCATCCTGGCCAATTCCTCACTTTTCTTATTAAGTCCATTTTCACCATCTAAACCATTTTTTTTCGCTTTGCCTTTTAAACCTTCACTCATTCCTTTTTGTTGATTTAATATTTCAGACATCGACGGTGATTTACCTTTGCCTGGGTTTTTACATTTGCTTCCTCCTTTTTTGCTACTTGACATTTGCATTGCTTTCTTCATTTGTTCCAATGATTCACTAAGCATTAATGAAAGATTATTCATAGATGTCATTGCATATTGTTGCTCTGATGATGCAGGTCCTTTTTTCTGTTCCTGTAGCTGTGATAAGGCATTTTCAATGTGCGCCACAATTTTTCCAGATTCTTTTATAATAAATGGTTTTATGGCGGCCTGTCTTTTACCCATTGCTGATAACGAATCGTTAATAATCATAAAGTCATCCTTTAAATCAACTTGCTGATCTCTGATTTCAGCATTTTTGGGATCGTTTTTGGATGTGATATGAAGAGTTTTTATTAGGCTTTCCTGGGCAAAACTTAAATCCAGAAGGTTGTCAAGCATATTTTTAATTTGATCAACGTCTTCTCCCATGCGCTCTTCCATTTCAGATTGCATCATCATAGAAAGGCCGTTTGCCATTTTCTGCATTTTATCGCCAGCGTTTTTTTGATTCTCTGAAGCTTTGTTTTTCTTTCCTTTTGAGATATTTTCCTGAGCATCCTCCATTTGTTTATTAATCTCAGTTGACATTGCAGTATCAATTTCCATTTTATATGGATCCTCAAGCTCCTTGTTTAATTCATCTGCATTATCAAGGTCTTTCATCAATTCATCAAACTTATTCTGTATATCACTCTGTTTCTCTTTTGCCTCATCCTTGCTGTTTTCCTTGTTTTTCGTTTGATTACTAAGCTCTTTCTCTTCTTTTGCAAGCTTATTAAGCTCTTCGATAGACTCTTCAATCAACCTTTCAAACTCCAACTGTTTATATAACTCTAGGTTTTGCTCAAGTTCATCTTTCAAGTCTTCATTTTGTTGTTTCATTTTATCCAAAAAATCCCCAACCTTTTCTTTTTCCAACTCTTCTTTAAGCTTTTCAATCTCTTTCTCAAGGTCTTTATTAAAGAGGTCGTTAAACAGTTCTTCCAGCTGTTTTAATTTTTCCACCAGATCAGGACTTAACTTATCCTTAAGAAGCTCCTCAAGTTCCTTAATGTCTTCATTTAACTTCTTAATTTCATCCAATTTATTTTTAATATCCTCTTCTTTTTTCAGCAAGTCAGACAGTTGTTGTTTATCAGCCCAGCTTAGATCTTTCTTCTCAAAAAGATTAAGTCTCGTCTCATCCAATTGTTTGTCTAAAGCATTGATTTCTTTAATGGATTCATTAAGCTTTGACTTCATCTGATTTGAGCTATTCTCAATCTTATTTTCTATTTCTTCTGCATCAGGTAACTGGAAAGAATACATTTCCGATTTAGAGCGTTTATACCAATTAACACCATCGTTATCTCTAACTTCAAAATAGTAATGTAAAGCATCTCCGGGCAACAACCCATAATCCATGGCGAAAAGCATATAATCAAAATGTTGCTGAGATATTGAATTATCAATTATGAGCTTATTTTTTTTCCAGCCAGATTCAGGAATAGTATCTTTACGATAATAAAAATACAATGATGAAAACCCATGGTCATCACTAATTGTACCGGTGAAATTAATTAACCCATAATTATTTTCATCCTTAAATTCATTGGCAGTAATAATGGGATATTCATCCTTAATTACTTGTACATTGAACGACATGGTATCATTGCTAACCATGTAACTATTATCAGAGCTTAATGAATAATTAAAATTGCTTGATGCAATCAAGTTATGCTTGAATACGTTCGACTCCTTATATTGTAAAATTGATATACTATCCTTAATAATAAAATGTACATTTCGGGTGTCACGGGTAAAAATACTCCAGCTTAACTTTGTTCCTTCTGGAACTATTAAATCGCCTGTGTTTTCAATAATATCAGCTTGTTTATTCAGGTATTTTGGGTAATCCAAAAGCACACTAAAGTTAAAAATTACAGGTTGTGGATATACTTCAAGATGGTATTTCGAACTGGTGAACTCGTCTGTTGCTATGGAAAAGTATTTATCGGATAGAACATCCTTAAAGACATATTCAAAAATTCCCGGATTAATTTCTTGCATGTAGTAATTATAGCCATTTTCAACCACCCACACCTTATTTGGAATTTCGTCTCCAATCAACCTAAGTTTAATTGAATAATTATTGTGCTGAGCACACGTAAAGTTACTATTTAATAGCTCGATAGTATAGGGTAGGGGTTTTGCAAATTCTGTTGAGTGATTTATTATTCGATCAGTTGGGTTAAAAATAAAACCTGGAGATATGATTAAAATTACAAGTAATATTGCTAAAGGCGGGGCAAGGAATTTTATATATCTGATATTTGTTCTGTATTTTATCGCACTTTTAAAAGGTACAGGACTGAGTGCTTCAGATTTCTGTTCAATGCTAGCCAGCAATAACTCCATATTTGAATCAGTAGCCTTGTTGTGTAATTGCAACGTATTTAAAAGCTTATCGCTTACTTCAGGAAAATGTATGCCAATAATCATTGCAGCATCCTCATGTGAAATCATTTTTCCTAGCTTAATAATCTTCAAGGCGGGGATTATCACAAAATAAACTAGGATGACAAAAACAGCAGTTAGAAATAAATAGAAAATTATAGTTCTTGTAATTGTGTCAGACCAGGAAAGATGTTCAAAAAGACTAATTATCAAAAATAATACAGCAATAAGAGTAATGCTTAAAATGGCACCCTTGATTATTAAATTCTTGTAATACCTTCTAATGAAGTTGTTTAATTTTGATATTAATATGTCAAATGCAGAACTCATGAAAACAATTGCGATCCTTTTTTTGTCTGTAATAAGTATATTTGTAATCGGCAAAGATATAAATTCGAGAACTCAATGCAGATATAGTTAAATAAGGGTGTTTAATATTATACATCCAAATGTCTAACAAATAAATCTCTGGACTATGAAACGAATAATAGCACTGTTTATTTTAACATTATTAACAACCGTTATATATGCCCAATGGAATAAGTCGCACAGTACAGAAGGCTATTGCTCACATCTTAAATCAATAAATAACAATATTGTGTTCACAACTGACTATAGTTGGCAAAGTAAGTTCCTGTTTGATTACGATGTTACTTCATATATGCTTGATATAGTTGTTAGCGATACAACAACATATGTGGAAGGAAACGCAATAATTAATTGCAGGGCTATTGTACCGATTGATACATTTGCATTTGAACTAATTATTGAACAGAATATCGATAGCATAATTATTAATGGCAATTTATATACTAACTATTCACGTGATGGAGCTAATGTGCTTGTCCCTGTGGTTGAGTTTAGTCAGGGAAGTGATATTTCGGCTCAAATATACTATCATGGACAACCACCCGAGGGTGGATTTTTTACCGGAGTAAATAACGATTCATCCACGGCATTGCATAAAAATGTAACCTGGACTTTATCCGAGCCTTTTTCTGCAAAACAGTGGTTCCCGGTTAAACAAGATCTGCAAGATAAGGCGGATTCGGCATGGTTATTTTTTACAACATCATCTGGCAACATGGTTGGATCTGAGGGATTACTTACTGATGTTGTAGATGTTGGAAACAATATGTTGAGATACGAGTGGAAGACAAATTACCCCATAGATTATTATCTGATATCATTTGCTGTGGCTGATTATGCAGATTATAGCATTTATGCTCATCCCACACAGATGGCACCAGACTCGCTTTTAATTCAAAATTTTCTTTACAATAATCCAGCACATGTGGAATCTAAAAAGGCATCAATTGCAAAAACTGCCGACATGATGGTTCTTTTTAGTGATCTTTTTACACTATATCCATTTTATGAGGAAAAATATGGACATTGCGAAGCCCAAATAGGAGGGGGCATGGAACACCAAACCATGTCAACAATGGCAAATTTTAGTTTTCATCTTGTTGCACACGAGTTAGGACATATGTGGTTTGGTGATAATGTAACTTGCGCGACATGGAGCGACATATGGATTAATGAGGGGTTTGCAACATATTCGGATTATTTAGCAAATGAATTTTTAAATGGAGAAGAAGCAGCTACAAATTTTATTGTTGGAGCTCAACAAGATGCAATGTCGGCTGATGCAGGAAGTGTTTATATACCTGAAGAATATATTTTCCCAGGAAATGAGTGGAGAATTTTTTCTGGTAGATTGTCATACAATAAGGGTGCTGCAATAATTCATATGCTTAGGCATGAAATACAAAATGACGAAAAGTTTTTTGAGGTTCTAAAAACCTTTCAGATAAATTTTGCTGGAGGAACCGCTACAGGTGAAGATTTTAGAAATACTGCTGAAACAGTAACAGGAATGGACTTTGAACAGTTTTTCGGGCAATGGTATTATGGCCATGGGTTCCCTCGTTATAACTTTGTATACTGGAATGATGACCAAAACATATTTAACCTAAGCTCAACTCAAACAACATCATCGGAACAAACTCCAATTTTCAATATGTTACTTGATTTTAGGTTGGTGTTTGATGATGGAACAGATACAATAGTGCGTTTTAAACAAACTGATAACCAGAATGTATTTTCCAAGGATTTTGGCAAGAAGGTTATACATATGGTAGTTGATCCAAATAATTGGACCTTAGAAGAGGTAAGAGGTTTATCATACGTTAAAGAAACAAATGTTTCGCCCATTTATTTTACCATCGGCCCAGTTCCGGCCCTTGAAAAACTTAATATATATTTTCTAAATCCTGATACAGTTTTACGTGACATAAAAATCACAAGCATTAGTGGCCAAATAATATTTATTGGTGAAACAAAGGCAAGTTCATTTGAATTGAACACTATTGATTTTGAGTCGGGGATTTATTTTATTACTGTTTCAGACGGGCAGAATACAATTACAAAAAAGTTTATTGCACATTAGAGGTTTACAAATAGGAACTTATATACGATCATCCACTATTTCACTTTTCGAAATATTAAAATGGCAATTGGCACTAATAATATTGTTAGTACACTAAATACCATAATTAATTCATATTTAATGATAGGCATTCCCGTTGGAATAAACCCTATACAAAAACAAGCGAAAACAGTAATTAATCCAATTCCAGCCACTACCCACATGCCAAAATTACCACCAGGAATTTTATAAGGTCTTTCTGTATTGGGTTGCTTATACCTAAGCTTAATTGCCGAAATAAACATTATGCAATACATAATTGAATAGAGCAGTACAGCAATTCCTGTTAATATTAGAAATGAAGTGGTTACATTTGGTAGTACCAGAATAAATAGGCCAACAAATGAAATAACAAAAGCTTGAAAAATAAGAAGATTAGCAGGAACACCTTGCGGATTTAGTTTTTTAAACCTTTTTGGAAGTAAACCTTCTTCTGCAGCGGCACGGAGTCCTTTGGCCGGGCCTGTAATCCATGTGCTAACTTGTCCTATTGCCCCAAACCCAATTAATGTTGCACTCAATGGGATTAACCATGGTAGATTATATACCTTGGAAAAAACACTAAATCCCTGAACCGCTCCCGAAACAAGATTTATATTTTTAACCGGCAATACAAAAGAAAGAGAAAAACCAGCAAAAAGAGTAAGTAAAAATCCAAGTAATACAGCAACAAAAATAGCAAGAGGGTAGTTTTTACGAACATTTTTAATTTCTCGGGCATGTGATGCAGAGACTTCTATTCCAACAAAACCAAACACAAAACTAAGTAGCATTATTAAATTTTTTGATTCTGCAATACTTGGAAACATGTTTCCAATGCTAGTGTTATAGTTTAAATTAATTGTATATCCCTTTGCCGCATAAACAACACCCATAATAATTAGAACTATAATTGGAATAAAAACTCCGGCTATAACGCAAATTGAACTAATGATGCCCGATAACCTTGTGCCTTTGAAATTGGCAAATGTTGCAATCCAGTATACTGCAACAATAATTGAAAATATATATATCTTATTGTTAGCTAATTCGGGGTTGTAAAGGTATGCTAGCGTTGCTGCAATATATGCTAATATGGAAGTCATACCAAACATCGATTGTGCCCATTGTAGCCATACGGCAATAAATCCAAGTTTAGGGTTAAAAGCCTCTCTAACCCAATGAAAAACTCCATTGTGTGGCCATCCGGTGGCAAGTTCTGCCGAAACCAATGCAACGGGTATTAAAAAAGCAAATGCAGCAATAATATTAAAGAATATCATCTGCATACCTGTTTCTGCCATCATTGGAATATTTCGCAATGTTAAAAACAGGGCCGAAGTAATCATAACAAGAGTAAAAAAACCAATTGTACCTATCTGATTTTGATTAGTCTTATTATCCATAACACATTGTTATTTATTAATTGTCAATTTATATTCACAAAATACTTTTGTGCCTACAACTAAAAATGGAGCTCAAATATCCGCAATTCGAACTCCATTTTCTAAGTAACTAGTCGTACATATACAGCACAAATACTAGTCACCATATATGTAATAATTATATACTAATTATTTATCTTTTTTAATATCAAGTTGTTGATTTAAGAAAGCTTCCATGGCGCGATAAAAGTCGAATCTATTTTCTTCGTTTCTAAAACCATGTCCTTCATTATCTTTAACCATATATTCAACCACAACACCTCTTTTTTTCATGGCTTCAACAATTTGATCCGACTCATCGATATTTACACGTGGGTCATTGGCACCCTGTGCGATAAATAATGGCGCAACAATTTTGTCAACATGATATACAGGAGAAACTTTTCTCAATAGTAAGCTATCATCAACGGGATTTCCTACCATTTCATACATCATTGCCAACAGAGGCTCCCAATATGGAGGTATGGTTTTCATAAATGTAAACATGTTAGATACACCTACATAATCAACTCCTGCTGCATATAATTCGGGTTCTTTAACCATGCCCATTAATGTTGCATATCCGCCATAACTGGCTCCATATATTGCAATTTTTTCTGGATCAGCGATACCTTTTTTAATAAGCCAGTTTGTTCCATCGGTGATGTCGTCCTGCATTTCAAGACCCCACTTTTTAAATGAAGACTCCCAGAATCTTTTACCATATCCGGTTGAACCCCTGAAGTTCATTTGAAATACTGCAAACCCTCTGTTTGCCAAAAACTGAACCTCTGGATTAAAACCCCAACCATCGCGGGCCCATGGGCCACCATGAGGATTAATTATTGTGGGAAGATTTTTTGCTGTTTCAGGTGTATAGCCTAGGGGCAATGTTAAATAAGCATGAATTGTAAGCCCGTCGCGTGTTTTGTATTTAACAGGATAAACATTTGCCATATTATCTTCATCAATCCATGGGCTTACATCTGTAATTTTCTCGATTTTATCAGTCGACATATCATATATATAATATGCACCCAATGATCGATCGCTATAGGTTCTGATAATATAAACATCTTCATTTTTATTCATGCCGGTAATGGCAATCTCATAGTCACCAAGATCTTTTTCTAAGCGTTTGTATAGGTCTTCGTATTGTTTATCAAAAAAATGCTTTTCTCTTTTCGATGAAGTATAATTTGCAGATGTCATTACCTTCCGTTTCTTGGAATAACTAACGCTACTTACATCAAAATCAGGGTTTTCATAAAGTTTTGCAACTTCTTTACCATTGGCAATGTCAAATTCAACAACAGCACTTTTGTCACGACCAAGATTTGAGGTTGCTATAACATTCTTATTATCAAATGTAAAAAACTCAGGGCTTACATTGTCTTTAAAGCTTGTTGTAAGAACCGTTTCCCATTCATCGGCTTCTGTTTCGCGATAAAGAAGACTTATGTTAACCCCATCAACAATTGCAAAAGCAACACGAAGTTTTCCATCATGGTCAAACATCCAGCCCTGTATATTTCCGGGGTTTTCTGCTAACATCTCCTTTTCACCAGTTTCCAAATTAAGGCGATAGGGGTCAAAAACCTGAGGGTTTCGTTCGTTTAATCCAATAATTACTTCGTTTGGTATATCAGGTAAATCATCAATAATTTGTGTTCTAACACCCTCAATTTCAGTATATGCTATTGGGTTTGAGTTGTCAATATTAACACCATAAAGCTTATAGTTTTCATCACCACCAGTATCTTTTAAATAAAGAATACGTTCATTATTTGGCCAAAAGTAGCCAGATATATCCCTGTCTGTTTCTTTGGTAAGCTGAATTACTTCCTCCGAGCCCCTCTTTTGAACAAAAATATTCATACGATTTTCATATGGGGCTAAAAATGAATAATAATCACCATCAGGTGAAATCTGATAACTTGTTTGCTCAGGATTCTTAAAGAAGTCCTCAAGTGGAATTTGTTTTGCTGTCATTGGCTTTTTTTCTGTATTAGTACAACTTGCAGCCAGCAAAATTATACCAATCATCGTAAAGATGAAAAATAATTTTCGTTTCATAATAATATGTTTTTTGTAAGACTAATAAGAAATGATTTTGCGATT
The DNA here is from genome assembly GCA_016845105.1 of Bacteroidota bacterium. Lineage (GTDB taxonomy): Bacteria > Bacteroidota > Bacteroidia > Bacteroidales > F082. The sequence goes on from JAERTF010000147.1 coordinate 14,153, forward strand.
CTAATAGCAAATCTATATATTTTAATCTGATTTAGAGGCTTAAATAAGAAATAATTAATATTATTCACCCATACTTTCTGTATCGGATTTTGAATCGGTTATAATGACAAGTACATGTGGGTTCTCACCTGCGGAGATTCTGATAGTTGTAAAACTAATATACTGAAAAACGACTTCATCACTTAAGCGAAAGTCTCTTACTATTTGTTTTACAACACTATTCTTTTTGCTTGTAAGACAAGATTTTAGCGCATCACGAATCGCACAAAGCTGACAATAATAATTCCCGCCACAATCCTTTCCATCTTTTTCTATATACATACAACCCATTACATTACCATAAGGCTGGTTAAGGATTTCACTTTGAGATTTTTGGACAAAGCTTTCGAAGGCCTCATTGGCATAGGTTATAATATAATCCTGATTTGAAATGAATACCGGATTTGTTATATTTTCATTCAGTACCGTAAACAGGTTAACAAGTTCATTATGTGATAGGTTAAATAACATCTAGCTGTGTGTTTTATCCGGAATTATTGACTTGATCTCATTGAATAATTTATCAGGGTTTACCGGTTTTGTAATAAACCCATCCATCCCCGAATCCATTATTTCCTTCTGTGATTCTTCAAAAGCATTGGCAGTGAAAGCGATAATTGGTAACTTGCGAACATTCTCAAATTCCTCATCAGTTCGGATTATTCTGGTGGCTTCAACACCACTCATTTCAGGCATCTGTACATCCATCAAAACCAAATCATATTGCTTTTGTTTAAGAAGATAAAGAGCCTCTTTACCACTTGAAGCAATGTCTACCGAACAATTCCATTTACTCAATATTTTGGAAACAACAAGCTGGTTTATCTTCACATCATCCACAACCAAGATGTGTGCGTCAACTGATTTGTTTTCAAACGGATTGCTTTTTTCCTTAAAAACAGGAGCGTCTTTTTGATGTTTATATGGCAGTTCAAAAATGAATGTGGAACCTTTTCCATACTTACTTTCTACCTTTATTGAACCACCCTGAAGCTCTATAAAATTCTTGGTAATTGTTAACCCAAGTCCGGTTCCCCCAAATTTTCTGCTAATTGTAGTATCACTTTGCATAAAACTGCCGAAGATGTTATTAATTTGGTCTTCTTTTATACCAATTCCGGTATCCTTTACCTTGAAGGCTATGGTAACTGTCTCTTTTGATTCGTTATAATAACTTAGCTTGCATGTTAGTTTTACATACCCATGTTCGGTGAACTTCACAGCGTTACCAACGATATTATTCAAAATCTGATTTAGTTTTACTGGGTCACCTTTCAATGATTGAGGAATCGACTCATCATAATCAAGTATGAAATCGACACCTTTCTTTTTAGCCGATTGACTTAGGTTCTTATGTGTGTTTTTGACCAGCTCAGGCAGATCAAACTGAATATCTTCAAAGGTAATTTTCCCGGCTTCAATTTTTGAGAAATCCAATATTTCGTTAATTACCTGGCTAAGGTGATTCGCTGAAAACTTAATGTTTTCTAGCATATCCCTTACATTCTCATTCAGATCTTCATTTAGCACTATTTCTGATAATCCGATAACACCATTTAATGGTGTTCTTAGTTCATGAGTCATATTTGACAAGAACTCTGATTTAGCCCGAGTCGCTTCTTCTGCAACCTTCTTCGCCTTAAATAGATCTTCCTTAGATTTTTCTATATCGCGGGTTCTTTTTTCAATGATGCTCTCCTGGTTTTTGTTGGTTTCCAGAAGTTGTTGATTTGCGTAATATAACTCAAGGGCTTTCTGTTCAATAATCCTTTCTGCTTCCTTACGAGATTTTCGTTCTCGTTCAAAAGCTTTTTTTAACTTGTTATATTTATCCGTATCGATCAAGATCTACTTTTTTGTAAGTCTAAATTTCACTTTTGAGCCATCTTCAAAAATTAACTCTTTTTCAATTTTAATTTCTTCATTAAAGAACTCAATTGCACCAAGCAGAAGTCCATGGGCAAAATCACCAAATTTTCTATTTGAAGTATAGATTATTTCTATCATGTTTTCATTCATTCCCACGGTTTCAACCTTAGGAAGCTCTGCATCAGGATACAGCTTTTTAACCTCAACATGTATATAATTATCAATCTTACTTATAAAAGCAAATATGGTGATGTCTTCCGGAAAGAAATGAGGATAGAGTTTGGTGAATCGTAAAAACAAATGCTTACCATATGTAACAAGTAGATCTGGGATTTTTGAGCCAGTTAATTCCGAAAGTTTAATTACCATGGCAACAAGCTCTGAGGAATCGTAAGTTCCTACTCCGGTATATGCCCCATCGTTTGTAAGGTTTGCACCATTAATCATATTCTGGGCGGTATCGAATCCAAAAGTGTCTTCTACAAATTCAATGTATTCGGTAAATACCATTCCTTTCATAATAGTAGTCTTAAGTTTATAAGTGATCCAAAAATAACCTTTATTCCAATAATTAACAATAATCATCTATCGTTTTAAGGGTTTAGAGCTTTTATTACACAGGCTCAGCTAATCTTAATTATATTTGCAGCCTTAAAAATATTTATATGAGTAACAGCAATATAAGAGTAAGATTTGCTCCAAGCCCAACCGGACCACTACATATTGGCGGAGTACGCACGGCATTGTATAATTATCTGTTTGCCAGAAAGAACGGAGGGAAATTTATCCTTAGAATTGAAGATACTGATCAAAACAGGTTTGTGCCTGGGGCCGAACAATATATAATTGATTCGTTTAAGTGGTGTGGAATTACCTTTGATGAAGGGGTAACGATTGGTGGAGAATATGGACCATATACCCAATCGGAGAGGAAAGAATTATATAGTGAATATGCAAAACGGTTAATTGAAAACGGACATGGATATTATGGCTTCGACACGGGTGAAGAATTAAACAAGGTTAGAAAAGAGTATGAGTCTCAGAAAAAGACCTTTGTGTATAATGCAGAAGAAAGAAAGCGCCTTAGAAACTCATTAACCCTATCCGAAGAAGAAACAAACAAACTGTTGGAAGAGGGTACCCCATATGTTATCCGTTTTAAGATGCCGGAAAATGATATTGTTGTAATGAATGATATGATTCGTGGTAAGGTTGAGGTAAACACTTCGGTGCTAGATGATAAGATTTTGTTTAAATCAGATGGTATGCCCACCTATCATTTGGCAAATATTGTTGACGATCACTTAATGAAAATTAGCCATGTAATACGTGGCGAAGAGTGGCTTCCATCACTGCCATTACATGTATTGTTATATGAGGCCTTTGATTGGGATAAGCCCGAATTTGCACATTTACCATTGTTACTTAAACCCGATGGCAATGGAAAATTAAGTAAGCGAGATGGTGACAGGCTTGGTTTTCCGGTATTCCCTCTTGAGTGGACTGATCCCAAAACAGGTAGTGTATCATCAGGATTTAGGGAAGATGGATATTTTGCAGATGCATTTGTTAACATGCTTGCAATGCTTGGTTGGAACCCTGGTGATGATAGGGAGTTATTTACCATAGAGGAGTTATCAAAGGAATTTTCAATTGATAGAGTGGGTAAGTCCGGGGCGAAATTTGATCTTGCAAAAGCCACCTGGTACAATCACCAATACTTAGTTAAAAAGGATAATGCGGAGCTTGCTGGTTTATTTATGCCAATAGTTGTTAACGAGGGTGTTTTAGTTGAAATAGAATATCTTGAAGAAGCAGTATCGCTTGTAAAAGATAGAGTTAACTTCGTACATGAACTTTGGGCACAAACAGATTATTTCTTTAAACGCCCCGAAACCTACGACCCAAAGGCCGTGAAGAAAAGGTGGAAAAAGGAATCCTTTGATCATATTAGTAAGTTAAAAATAGTGCTTGCAGAAATCACGGAATTTTCATCAAGTAATGTTGAGTCTATTGTAAAACAATGGATCGAAGAGAATGAATATGGTATGGGTATGGTAATGAATGCACTTAGGCTTATTATTGTTGGTGCTCTAAAGGGCCCACACCTTTTTGATATAATTGATTTAATTGGTCAAGAAGAAACCCTTGAGAGGATTGATCAGGGTTTACATGAAATAGGCCGAAAAGAATAGAGGCTTCAGTATAATAGAATTTGTAATTGCTACTGGAAAAAATAATAACTGAAACTAGATAGTATGTCAATAATATCAATAGAAGGGATGGAGTTTTTTGCTTATCATGGTTGTTTTAAAGAGGAACAGATGATAGGCACAAAATTTATTGTTGATTTGTATTTGACTGTAGATACCAGCAAGGCTGAAAAAACAGATAACCTTGTTGATACAGTTAATTACCAGCAAGTTTTTCGTTTGGTAAAAAAAGAGATGGAAATCACATCTAAATTGCTTGAACATGTTGGTCGCCGAATATTAGATAATGTTAAATCAACATTCCCCCAAGCTGAAAAAGCAACACTTAAAATAAGGAAAATGAACCCTCCTTTGGGTGGAAAAATGAACTTTGTTAGCCTTACCCTAAACTACTAGTATGAAGTTAATAGAAGACGAAGTTTGTCCGAGATGTGGCGCCATGTTTAATTGTAGTAAATCAAGCAAGTGTTGGTGCTATGAAATTGATGTTTCGCCAAAAGTACAGGAGGCCATAAATAAGAAATACTCAACATGTTTATGTCCAGATTGTCTAAAATTACTTGCATCAAACCCAAAACTTGAAGTGTAATAATAAAGTAGGATATTATCTACTTTGTAATTAATCAGCACAAAACAGAATGTGACAATAAGATTAAGAATTTATTTTTTCACAAACTTTAGAGATGTAGCTAATCCATTATTATTACGAATTACCATAAAATAAACTCCTTTTTCCAAAGCCTCTGTTCCAATTATTGAGTTTTCATCAAGATTTATAGACATCACTTTTTCACCTAGGATATTAATAATATCTATATCTGCCGATACTTCAATTCCTAAGATATGCAATTTATTAACAACAGGGTTGGGATATAATGAAACAGATAGTTTTCCATTTTCATCAATTCCTGTTATTAATTTGAAAGCTACTATATATGTCATCTGAGTAATACCATCCTGTGCTGTAACCATAATTGTTCCATCTCCTGGTACATTTGTTGCCTGTACAACACTAGTAGTTGCAAGCGGGTCTGTTGGTGTACCATCTATATTTGGTATAGGTTGCCCTTCTAATACATCAAATTCATAACTTAAAACTAGAGGGTCAAAACCAGGAATTGTTGTGCCATTTACTGTTAAATCAGCTAGAGTAGCATCAGATGCAAGTATGTAAAAGTGTACTGTATAAGTTAGCTCTGTGACACCATCTTCAGCAACTACTTTAAGCGTAGCATCACCAGGTATCGAGGTGGCTTGTGTTAGCATAAGGGTTGCCAACGGGTCCGTTGTTGTTCCATCTACAACAGGAATTGGATTTGGGTCGGCAACAGCATATTGGTAATTTGTAATATTTGGATCAAATCCAGGAATGGTAGTTCCATCAACAGTTAAATCTGATAGTGTGGCATCCCATCCATTATAATAGAAACTTACAGTGTAGGTAAGTTGCGTAACTCCATCTTCTGCCGTAACTACCAAAATAGCATCCCCGGGAATCAATACACACTGGGTATCATCAACTGTTGCCAAGGGATCGTTAGGAATACCCACAACATAGGGTGATGATCCTGGATAAACTACGGCATAGGTGTAATTATAAATTCCAGGGTCGAAACCATCGATAGTTACTCCTGCTACCTGAAGATCAGCAAGGGTGGCATCTGTACCTGGAATATAGAGGAAGTTTACCGTATATGTATTAATTGTTAACCCATCTTCCGAGGTTACAACAACTGTGCCTGATCCGGGTAATGCTGTTGCCTGATTAATTACCATATCTGCCAAAGGATCACTAAGTGTAGCCCCAATTGTTGGAATGGGATCTCCCGTTGTTACGGAATAATCATAAGTGAAAATATTTGGGTCGAAACCAGGAATTGTAGTTCCATCAATGGTTAAGTCGCTTAATGTAGCGTTGGTTCCTGCTATGTAGAAATCAATTACATAGGTTAATTGTGTAACTCCATCTTCGGCAGTAACTACAACACTGGAAGCGCCCGGAACACTTGTTGTTTGGTTAATTACCATTGTTGCTGCGGGGAAATTTGTTGTTGCTCCTGTTATGGGTAATGGATCACCGGTGGGTATTGGTACATTATAGCTATAGTTTGTGGGACTAAAACCATCAACTGTTGTTCCATTAACTGTTAAATCGCTTAATGTTGCGTCCGTACTAATTGGAGGGTCACCCATTGAGCCATCGGTATATATATTTTGCATAAATATATCCTCACCGTTTTCTTCCCACACAACAATCATCTGATTACTATGTAACTTTGAGCTTAATGCATGAACTTTACTTGTGGACCGACCAGCCATAAAGGTTATTGTTGGCGACCAGATTAAAGTACCAGCATCATCAACGCCAAGTGCCTTAATATGAGAGGATGATCCACCTACTGATTCATCATAAGCTATAATTGCATTTGATCCTGTGTAAACAACGCCCCCAATAACACCTCCTATATCTGCACTCATTGGTACAAATTCAATTCCATCGGTAGTCCATTGTTGCACGCCGGAGGGAGAAAACTTTTGACCCGCAATCGCGGTTTGACTTTGTGAACCATTTTTCTTACTCCATGTAACTAATACTTCATCATTTGCATTAACACCTAATATTTGAGGGTTTTGGTTGCTATTGGATGTGGAGGTCATTACAGTTGCTCCATTTGATGGCCAATTTATACTTCCATCACTAAGTACCCGCTGAACAGCAGCATTAATGTTATTATCTCCGTTTCTGTCGTCTGTCCAGGCCAGTACAATACCAAAGGCATTATCTGATGCAATGGTGAAGTTGTTAAATGCCGATATTCCATTTGCATTACTTGCAAGTGCATCCGACGACCAAACTGCTGTTCCGGATCCATCAAACTTCTGAACATAAATATGTCGTGTTAGGGCAGGAAAGTTTCCTGTTTCTCTGTAATAGCCCATGAGATAATTATCACCATCAACACCAAGTACACGTGCACCAGTATAGCTTTGAGTACCACTATAAATTATTCCGGCACTACCCCAACTTAATGTTCCCGAAGGAGTGATTTTTTGCATTACAATTTCATTATTACCCGAAGTTGGTCGTGACCATGCCACAATAGCATTGTTTGAAGATGTAACACTTATGCTAGGCACAAATTCATCTTGAGAATCATTGGTTAGTTGAATACCGTCAGCACCCCAAAGAAATGTGCCCGAAGGAGATATGGCATAAGCATATACATTAGCATTTCCATCACGAACATCGTTAAATGCCATAACACAGTTTCCGCTATTATCTACTTTCAAATCCCAGTCTGTGATCCAACTATTTTGAGGATGGCTACTTACTAATAAACCATCTGAGGCCCATTGTGCTACTCCATCAAAGGTGTAATACTGGAGTCGTATATCGTAATTTCCGGCATCGTTTGAATAATAACCAACGTAAAAATTACCCGATGCATCATAGGCAACATGTGGTACAGCCTGAGAACCAGTCATATTATTAACAACACTGTTGATTAAAGGGTCATCTGTCCATTGAGCAGAAGCAGTATAATAAGAAACTAAAAGGATAATTACAATAAGAATATTTTTTTTCATGATTTTGAATTTAAAAGCAAAGTTCATTATCTTAATTACAGTTTAAAAGTATAAACAATTACAAAAAGACAGACATTTATTTTAATATGCTTCGGTTGTTATATATGTATTATACTGAGAAATATATTATAACAGTTGTATTATTAATACAATCGCATATAATTGACACATCAATAGGCCATTAGTTTTTAAAAACCACATAGGTTGTAACGTGCAGCAATGCCATGTTTCTTAATAAACCACTTAGCCTATGTTTTTTCATTGCGTAATATTTTCTCCATTTTTCGTCCTTTTGCTAATTCATCAACCAGCTTGTCTAAAAACCGTACTTGTTGGGTTAATGTATTGTCTATTTCCTCAATTCGATAACCACATATTACCCCCTTGATAAGATGAGCATTAGGATTTAGTTCTGCATATTTAAAGAACTCCTCAAATGTTACTTTTTGTTTAATAAGTTCTTGAATTTTTAGTTCATCGTAACCCGTGTTAACCAACCAATTACCTGATGCAGCTCTTCCTTTGTTCTTCCTTTCTTTTCCACCTTTGTTAAGTAATGTGGGTAAACTGAGGCAAATGTCATTTTTGCCATTCGTTTATTGTGTTCTGGTGTAACTTTCATCTGTATAGATTTATTTATTTTCAGCTTTCCTCATAAATTCAAATGCTCCTATGCGAAGTTGTATTCCATATTCAAGATAGGCTTTCAGACAGGCAAGAAAGTTTGCCCAACCCGCGGTGTTTTCCACAAGCCAAGCCAGGTTTTGGTCGTTAAATTCCTTTCCGGCTTCGGTTACTTTTACCAAGGTGCTTTTGTCAGGTAAAGATTTAAGTACTATGTTCACAATAGTTTCCGGATCCCAAACAAAAGAAATAGAGCTATTGGATTCAATCTTTATATCTTTCACAAGATACCGATCATCAAATTCAGGAAACCTCCAGTATACTTCTATTCCTGATTCCAATCGTGCGGTACTTTCTGAAATGAAATACTTGGTCATCGATATTGGATTTATAATACCTTCAAAAACTTCTTCAATGGGCTTTTGAATTTGTAATGATGCTTGGGAAATTAGTTTCATCTTTTTTTTTATTATTTATGTGCTATTTTATTGCTAATCGGTATGATGTCAAATTGTAATAGACGGTTTGATAAAAGTAATGGAATTAATTTTAATGATTGTATAATGGTTACTAGTAAGTATGTTGGTGAAAAAACGATTCATTTTTATAGGTTTTTGTACCAAATAGGAATTAATTGTGCTTGGAAACGCAATAGTACAAAATGATTTTGTAATTTTGCAAACCAATTTTTGTATAAGGTACCGTGGCCGAGCGGCTAGGCGGTGGTCTGCAAAACCATAGACAGCGGTTCGAATCCGCTCGGTACCTCAAATTAAATCAGAAACCCGTTAATTGTCAATTAGATAGTTAACGGGTTTTTTGATGAATGCCAATTATGTGCCAAACACCCTTTCAAATATTAAATACTAATTATGGTATGAATGCTGTTAAGATCATCTAAATTTTTAACATAACTATTTAACCAAAACTATAATTCTATTGAAAGGAATAATAATGAATTATAGAATAGAAATTAAGCCTAAATTTGAAACTTGATGAATGAAACTATTTAATGATGGTTATTTCAATTTCCTTTTTAAGGATAATTCTTTTTAGCATTTTACTTTCTGTTGTTTTTTCTTGTAACAGAGTTGAACATTTTAGGGTTGTAGACCCTCAATTTGAGGGCAGTAAGTCGTGTATTGAGTGCCATGAAAAGGAGTATGCCTTGTGGGTTGGATCTGATCATGACAATGCAATGGATACAGCAATTGCAGAAACTGTACTAGGAGATTTTAACAATGCAGAGTTTACAAGAAATGGATTTACCAGCCGGTTTTATTCCCGAAATGGAAAATACTATGTTTATACAAAAGGTCCGGGGGGGGTACCTGGTGAGTTTCAAATTGCTTACACATTTGGAGTAAGGCCTCTTCAACAATATCTAGTTCCCTTTCCAGGAGGAAGACTCCAGTGCCTCCAAATAACATGGGATACGGAACAAAAGAGATGGTATCATCTTGCAGACTATGTTTACAGTGGTCAGGATATACCTCCTGATGACTGGCTTTATTGGACCAATAACGGTCAAAACTGGAATGCAATGTGTGCTGAGTGCCACTCCACAAATCTTAGAAAGAATTTTGATCCCCACACTAAAATATACAATACAACATGGTCTGAAATCGATGTCAGTTGCGAGGCTTGCCATGGGCCTGGTTCGGAACACAGTAGATGGGCTGATATTGATGAGAAGAAGCGTCCGTATGTTAATAATTATGCACTGATGGTACCTACGTCGAATATAAGCTCCCAAAAGCTTGTTGATCAATGTGCCTATTGTCATGCCAGGAGAACATCACTAGATAATCTTGTTTACCCAAGGGATCAGGTTTTTGATATTATTAGTCCCCAGTTGCCCATAGCCCCTTATTATTATCATGATGGACAGATACTTGAGGAAGATTACGTTTATGGATCCTTCACACAGAGTAAGATGCATAAGCAAAGAGTTCGTTGTACCTTTTGTCATGACGCACATAGTTTAAAATTGAAGTTTGATGACAATCGCCTCTGCTACCAATGTCATGTTAAAGAAAAGTATAGTGGATACAAACATCATTTTCATAAATTACCCGGTGAAGAAGGGGCAGCTCTTGTGATTGAGGATGGTAATAAGATAGTTCCTGTAGGAGAAGGTTCCAAATGTATACCATGCCATATGCCAGGGAAGCATTTTATGGGAGTTGACTATCGCCGTGATCATAGTATGAGAATCCCACGCCCGGATTTAAGTGATAAACTGGGAACTCCAAATGCATGTGTTCATTGTCATACTGATCAAACCAATGCATGGGCCGCAGAATATACTCAAAAATGGTATGGCAAGCCTACCAGGTATCATTTTGGTGAAACGATGTTTCGGGCTGCCAACAATGATACAACCGTAGTTACTGACTTACTCTGGTTAATTAATGATGAAAATGCCGGGGGGATTGTAAGAGCTGCAGGAGTTTATTACCTGGGTATGTATCCGGGAAATAATAATAAATTAAGGGAGAAACTTTCTGATGAAAATCCAATAGTCCGCCGAGAAGCAGTTCGTAACTTTACTCCAGAGAGCATTGAAGACTTGGTAACATCCGTTGCACCCTTGCTTAAGGATACCACGAGGATGATCCGAATTGAAGCTGCATACAAACTAAGTGGTGTTCCGATGGATAACTTCGATACGACAGATCAAATTCTAATGAAAAGAAGTATTCAGGACTATATTAAGGCAATGGAATATTCTGCTGATTTTTCCGCAAGCAGACATAATCTTGGTAATATATATTCAAATATTGGTCAGACCGATAAGGCAATCGAAAATTACAAGGAAGCCATTAGAATAGATAGTTTGTTTTACCCCTCACTTATGAATTTGGCAATGGTTTATAACCGAACTGGGAGTAACAATAAAGCTCTGAAATTACTTCAGCATGTTGTTCAATATAACCCTGAATTAGGTGATGCATGGTATTCACTTGGACTGTTGCAATCGGAGATGGGAGACTATGATAATTCGATTAAAAGCCTTGAAATGGCTGCAGAGCTTATGCCCGATAGGCCACGAATTTGGTTTAATTTATTCAGGCTTCATGATTTTAAGCAAGAAAATTATAAAGCCGAAAACACATTGAACCGCAGTCTCGATCTTGAACCTCAAAACATAGAATTTTTATCTGCAAAGGTAGAGCTCCTTATCAAATTAGGAAGGGAAAAGGAAGCTGTAGATGTTGCAAAAAAGATTCTGGAGTATCATCCAAATATCAGTGACAAGGATGTAGTGGAAGACTTTATTATAAGGGTTGAGGAGATGTTTTAAGACGTATTATATCTTCCAAATAAAACTGTCTTGAAAAGATCAATACGACAAAATTATAATTATCTACATAAAACACCATGATTTAGTTAGAGCCTCACATTTGCAGTTTGTTTAGTTAGCCGACTTTTTTCGGCCATAAACCCCATTATATGGCTTTCGATGGATGCATCTATGGTAGAGGTTAGCAGATTTGGATCTTGTTTTTTCATGGCATTTATCCAATCAGATACCAGTGCCCAGTCACCACCACCATGTCCACTATTTTGGTAATTGTCAACATCTTCAACACTAATATCCCATTTTGTAGTTTTATTTGTTAAAAAATCGGTATGAATAAAATTATCCATATCACCCGTGATATCTCCCATCGACCCCATTATTCTGGTTCTCCTGCCATGATAGGATGTAAATGCCTCCATGGAAAAGTTTGCTGTGATATTGTCTTCAAATTCTATCGAAGTTATGTAATGGTCAGGCTGATCATTTTCCATTTTATACACACACCGTCCGTAGTTTGTTGTTTTTAACTGTTGTAGAATAAAATCATCATGAAGAGAACTATCATCAGGAAAATCAAAAACATAAGTCCAGCTGCGATCTCTATAATAGATCTTTAAAGCAGAATACGGACAGGTTGATTCAACCAAACATCCATCTGTACACCTATTTGTACTTCCTTCGGGAGCATTTGAGCTATTAAACCATTTTAAATTGCCATAGGCAGAAATGCTTTTACATGGTTTTCCTATCATCCACCTAAGAATATCCAGGTCATGACATGATTTGGCAAGTATAATTGGTGTTGTTTGCTTTGAGTTATGCCAATTACCACGCACATAAGAATGCGACATATGGATGTGTTGAATGGGTTCCATATGCTGAATACTAATTAATTCACCAATTTTACCCGAGTCGATAAACTCTTTTAGTTTTATGAAATACGGAGCATAACGTAGCACATGACAAACAGCTACTATGCGTCCTGTTTTTTTTGATAATGCCAATATATCTCTACACTCTGATTCTGTAGGTGCTATCGGTTTTTCCAACAACACATCATAACCTAGCTCAAGAGCTTTCATGCATGGGCCATAATGTAGTTCATCGGGAGTTGTTATTATAATGGCATCGGCAAATTTTGGCTGTTCAAACACATGTTCCCAAGTAATAAACCTGTTTTCATCAACAATATTATGTTTTTTTGAATAGCGGTCGTTTCTTATATTAATTGGTTCGGCAACCCCAATAATATCGAGTTCGTTCGGAAACGAAATAGCATAATTTCCATATACATTGCCCCTTGCTCCAGCTCCCAAAGTAATTGCTGTAACAGGTTTTTTAATATCGCTATTACCAAGCTCTTTTGCATAAACCTGCTTTATTTCGATGTTTGATTTGGCAAGGTGTGATAATGAGCTGGATGTTAGGGGAATCGCTCCTATTCCTAAAGCCAGATTTTTTAGTACTCTTCTCCGGTTTATCTTTTTCATAATATCTATGATTTTTCCATTATGATAAAAGTACTTTATTTTGTTGAGAATGCTATTCCAGAATTGTTTTACCTGGGTTATTGGCTAATTTTTTTAATGTAGATGAAACATCCTTTTAAAAATCAAAATATTGTGAATTTATTGAGTTATCCAATTGCTATTGATTATTTTAGTTTTCGTTCTTTTAATAGTTTTTCCAAGGGTTTGTTTTTTTTGGAATTTGTAATTAGTTTATATGCAAGGTACAAAGGTATTAATGTAAAAAATCCCACGTTATTTACTGCAATGCTGTATATGATGATTCCAATTAAGAAACCAATAAACAAAGCATTAGTTATGGAGTTTGATTTATATTTTTTGCTTCTTCTAACAGTTCTTGATCTGTTAGTTCTGATAGATTTTTTTGGTTCATTATTATTCAGTTTTTATATTTCTTTCAATTAAACCTTTATAAATTTGTAATAATTGGTGTTCACTATTCAATACATCGCTTAGATAAAGGATAACTATTGTTTTGCTTTCTTTTGAATCAGCATTGAGGTTTAAATACACAAAATCAGAAAGCCTTTCTAATTTAATTTCAATAAGCTCTGATAGCGACCTAATATGATATAGTGTCGACATAATTTCGAAATCAATCAAATTAATATTATTTCTTGTATAAAACTCTAGTCCGGTATTGCTCAATGTTGCGAAACGCACACCATTTACCTTCTGAAATAAGTTGTTAATAGATATATTATCTTCATCATACTTGCTAATTGTGTCTACCAAATTAGTATGGTTTTCAATTACGCCTTGTAATGAAGAATAGTTTGATTCAGCTTCATTATACATGGTTTGGATTGAAGTATTGTAATAATCTTTGGCTTGATTATTTTCTTTATGATTACTTATCAATAATGCAATAAGTACTCCTGCTGTTACTATTGTTAGTTCCATTATATAGGTTCTAACTTTTGCTAGTATTGTGTTTTTTTTCATTCCTTGTGCTCTTTCTAAGAATAAAATCAGTAATAAGGATTGTTGATTATATTATGAGTTGATATTTTGTATGATGTCAAGTAATTTCTTCTTGTCTATGGGTTTAGAAATGTATGCATCGCAGCCTGCCTCACTAACTATTTTATCATAACCTTCGTGTGCATATGCTGTTTGAGCAATTATATACACTTTCTTATTAAACTTTCTAATTTGTTTTGTTGCTTCAAAACCATCAAGTTTAGGCATTTTAATGTCCATTAGTATGATATCAATATCTGCAAATTTCTTTGCCATTTCAACTGCATGAACTCCATCTTTTGCATGTATTATAGTTTCTGCTATATCTGACAAGGCTATTTTTAAAAAATAATATGATGTTTCATCATCTTCAGCAATTAGGATTTTATATTTTTTTGCTTCTTCAGGTTGTTTAACTACTTGTTCATGATCTTCAGCCTTTTTTATCTTATCACTCACATTATTAGGGATACGCACATAAAATGTTGTCCCGTTATTTAATTTTGATTTAAGACTAATATCTCCGTTAAGTAGTTTAACATATTCTTTGGAAATAGATAAACCAAGCCCCGACCCTTCAAAACCGCTGGAATGTGAAAAATTGGCCTGAACAAAATGATCAAATATGGTTGACTGTTTATCGGGCGCTATGCCAATTCCCGAATCTGATATCCAAAATTCAGCGAATGAATCAGTAACTAAATATTTAATGTCAATAAAGCCTTGCTTAGTAAACTTAAGTGCGTTTTTAATAAGATTAGTAAGGATGGAATTTATTTTGTATTCATCCGTATAAAATTTATGATTTGTAGTTGGTTTGTCATTGCTTAGAGTTAGGTTTAAACCCTTACTAGATGCTTCTTGCTTGAAAAAACTATAAAGCTCGCCAATCATAATATTAATATCAACTTCCTTTATTTGGTTTTCCTCAAGTCCTGATTCCAGCTTGGAAACATCAATAATATTGTTGATGGTTCCCAGCATTCTGTTTCCACTTTGTTTTATTATTTGTATAAAATGCGCCTTTTTTTCCAGTGAGTAATCGGCTGATTTCAGTAAATCAGTAAATCCCAGAATCCCATTCATTGGGGTTCTTATTTCATGACTCATATTCGCCAAAAAAGCAGATTTCATTTTATCACTTTCTTCTGCTTTTATTTTTTGATTCTCAAGTTCCTTCATTATTTGAGAATTAAACTCAAGTTGTTTTTGCAGATCTTGAGTTTTGCTGCGTACTTTTAATTGAAGTACCCAGTTTAAAATCAATAACAAAAGAAAAATTGCTACTATCAGTATGCTAACAATTAGTATGTATTTCAGATAATATTGCCATTTGTTATGATTTTTATTGTATTCATTAATCCATTTGTCATAAATGCGCTGGTATTCACCATTGGCTAAAATCACTTCCATCCCATTGTTTAATAATTCAACTAATTCGGGAGAACTATTTGAAACCTTGAAGCCCATATTACGTTCTAATATCCTATGACTAAGTGGTAGTACATAATCCTTGCCTAGTTTATTAGCATAATACATACTTCCTATTCTCTGCCCAAATATGCAGGTAACATCCTCATTATCTAATTCTTTGACTAATTCTTTGTAGTTGTTTACATATGTAAACTTGGCAGTTGGATTAATTGAAAGGACATAATAATTTAGCACATCATTTTGCCATACTCCAACCAGTGGCTCTTTTAACGATCTAAAAAACTCAAGAGAGAAATTGGAGTGATAATTTGAATTGTATAAAAAACAATGTGATGTATTTATTGCGGATCTGGTATAACTATATTCATTATCAGGACTTCCTGGGTAGTGTGCACCACCAATAGCATTAATATCGCCATTTTCAAGAGCTTTATTGATTGCCTCCCAACTATTTCCACTTATGGATATGTCCTTATCATATAGTGCTGAAATAGCATTTAATATATCAACATTAAAACCAACAAGTTCTCCTTTTTCGTTTTCATAATTGT
Organism: Bacteroidota bacterium; assembly: GCA_016845105.1. GTDB lineage: Bacteria > Bacteroidota > Bacteroidia > Bacteroidales > F082. The sequence continues at coordinate 30,270 of JAERTF010000147.1, forward strand.
AAGGGGGATAATTGTTACTAAACATTACTTTGTATTGGGCTTTCAAACCAAATGGGCTGATTGCAACAGCTAATAAAATAAGTAGAACAATATATCGCATACAATATATACTTTGAAGCAAATTTAATAAGATTCTCATACTCGAATTAGTAATATAAATATATCTTTCCAGATATTTTAAATAATAGCATTTGTTATGAATAAGTACCTTTGCGTCAGATATTACAACTTTATAAATCGAATAAAACTGACAAATGGAAAACAAAGTATACTATATTTCCTACGATGATAAGGATAATCAACTAAGAAGTAGATCCTTATCAATTTTGAATAGTTTCTTTGGCAATGGTAATTTCAAGATAGATGAAGAATTTAGTGGGATATTATTTGTTGCGAGCGGTGGTTCAGAGCAATATGCAGCAAAGCTCAAAAGCATAAAAAAAAGTATAATTTTATTATGCCATCGAGAAAGTAATTCCTTTGCTGCTACAATTGAAATTGCATCATATTTTAGAGCAAGAAATAAAAATGTTAGCATAATTAATATTATGAGCCCGAATGCCTACAATGAATTTGTTGAGGTTAATAAAGTTTTTCATGCTATCGAAGATTTATCAAAGCAAAAAGCTGGTATAATCGGAGAGGTTTCGAGTTGGTTAATTAATTCTGATATCGAGAATAATATTATTAAAGAAAAGCTAGGGGCCGAATTATTAAGAATCCCCTGGAGCCAGGTTGATGACTATAAGAATGCTGATATTTCGGATAAACTGATGGGTTTTTTCCCTGATTTTGATAAGAAAAAATTGATTGAAACATCAAAAGTATATAGTGTCTTGGATAAAGTTATTAAACAGCACAATTTGTCTGCAATAAGCGTTGAATGCTTTTCGATGGTAAACAGAGATAAGGTAACAGCCTGTTTGCCACTAGCTGTATTTAACACCGTAGATATTGTAGCCTCATGTGAAGGAGATGTATGTAGCATGATAGGTAGTTTAATAATAAGATCCTTAACAAACATGATACCCTGGCAGGCAAATGTTGCAGAAATAAGAGAGAACACAGTCTTACTGGCACATTGTACGGCACCCCTAACCAATTTAAAATCCTTTAACATCACAACCCATTTCGAAACAAATTGCGGAACTGCGATAGAGGGGAAATTTAATAAAGGTAAAGTTGGTGTTTTTAGAGTCAATAGCAAACTCGATAGTTATATGCTACTTGAAGGTGAAATTATAGAAACACCCAACCATTCTTTTGCTTGTCGAACTCAGGTTGAGTTTAAAACAACCAAAGAACAAGCATTATTACTTAAGAACAAAGGTTTGGGCAATCATCATTTGATATTTCCTTTAGAATTAACATCAATTGTTAAATTGATGATGAAACAGTTACGAATTGAAAGGGTGGATTGAGAAAGACACAAGAGTCAAGACACAAGAGCCAAGGCATAGGAGTAAGGATAATGGATTTTTTAATTATTTGGCATCTTCAAGCCAAAATAGCAACCCTGTTCAACCCATGACTATTTTTTCTTTGGGGGTTCAGCGTTTTCATATATAAAAACTTCCTCGAGAGGAGTGCTGAACGCAGTGGCAATACGAAATGCAAGCTCCAGAGAAGGGGAGTAATTTCCCTTCTCTATGGCTATTATTGTTTGTCGTGATGCACCAACGGCATCTGCCAATTGCTGCTGGGTCATTTCATCATTATTAAATCTTAACCTTCTAATGTTATTTTTTATCTGACTTTTTCCCATGTTAAACTCCTTTTCGATAATAATATATTTGAGAACCGTTGTCGACTATCTCAGATAATAAACCAACTATCACAAAAGCAATGAAAATAATATATACCGGCATGCCAAAGGCCAATGCCATAACCGACATTACAAAACCACTTGAAAAAATATAATGTGAATTTCTGGTGGCTTTTAGTTTAATTAATTTATCGCGCTCATCTTCTGCTGGAATTTTTTCCTCACGAGTTGCAATGGCATTTATTATATGAAATATAATGTAGATAATTATTCTTGCAACAATTGAAACCACAATAAATATTATAAATACCATTCCCCATGAATTGTAATCGGTTGTTAAATTAATACTTCCTTCAAGATGACGCTGGAAGACAATCCAGCCATAGATTAGTGTAATTAGTAATCCACTAATTATATTTATGATATTTTCTTTTTCTCTATACGACATAATTTAAGATTTATGTAAGGTTAGTTATACTAATTGGTGAATAAATTTGACGCAAAGATAAATATACTTAACACAATGTCAAGTAAACTATACATATTTATTTGATTATTTTTGTTTTGATTGGGCGTTGATAATGGTATTATTCACTTAGCTAGTTAGTTAGGTGTTTTATGAACCGGGTGCGTTTGAGCTGTAAATAACACTGATTAGACCATAAGTTGTAAATTTGCAGGATGAAAAATGCCAATTGGAAAGTAAAACTGGGGTTAGCATTGGTAATTATATCGATACCAATTTTTCTTGCTCTGCCACTAATACCGTTTTTAGAAATGGAAACAAATGTTAAAGTTACACTAGGAACAATATTATTGGTTGTGGCTGAGGTTGTATTTTGGTCAGGCGGATTATTACTAGGTAAAGAGTTGTTTACAAAATATAAATCATATATGAATCCGAAAAAATGGTTTAAGAAAAAATCAAACTCCGAAAGCGAGAGCTCCTAATCAACATAAAACCTCCAACTACAATACCAGTCTGACGGGTGTTTGTCGGGCGGGCAGCCTATGCATTGTGTTTTGATATTTGGATCAATGGCTTCCGCGAATGTTGTGTACTCTACTAAACCGCCGGATTTGCAAGGATAGTCATCTAACCCTTTTCTTTTTCTAGCTGATTGCACCCTGCAGTCGTTCATTCTAAAAATAATGCTCTTTTCTGATTCATCTTCAAAACTTTGTTTATTAACTGTAGCATAAAGCCTAAAGTTTAAGGCAGTTTTTAATCCTTTCAATCCTGGGTTGTCGGGCAGATTTAGAAATTCTTTTATTGACCATGCCTCGAATGGTGAAAACTGTGCCCAAGAATTGTCGTTACACCTTTTGGCATCATTCATTCCGTTTGAAAACTCAACAGCCTGAAACCATACACCATCAGTTGCAAGCCAGTTAACTGCAACTTTTTTCTTAAGATCTTCTATTTTATCATCAGGAAATTCGATAATGTTTTTTGGCATACCTTCTTCTACTTCAAAACCAAGTACATCCGAAAGCCGTTTCATATGAATCTTAAATGCATTACCAAAAGCTACTTTCATTATTTCCAAAGATTTTTGTCTTCCGAATTGGTGCATTACTTCTCCGTACCATATGGCATGATGCATCATCGTGCGATGCCAGAAATCAAGTATTAGCTTAACTTTTTGTGGTTTGGTAAGGTCGTTTTGGGTTAATATATCCTGTGACATAACTATTGTTTTCCACAAATTTGGGAAGTTATTTCCAATAAAGGCATAGAACGATCAAAGTATTTTAGCAAATTTAAAATTTTATAAACGAAAGCTTTTATTTATTGCTAAAGTGGAGTTTTATTTTCCGAACGACTCCAAATAGAAATTACTCTTTTTCTTTTTCTTTTCTTTGCCATCTATATTATATATAAAGCTAACAATGAAATATTGTGATTCGTTTTTCCTACGATTTACCTGACTGTATTTATATCCGCTATCATCAACACCTTCCAAATCTAGGCCATAACGATATGTATTAAATAAATCAGAGATTTTAAATACCAGCCTTCCTCTATCTTTTATTATCCTTTTATTTAATGCCAGATCAATATAATATCTCTCCATATATGTTCCCATAACATCAGGAAGTTTTGAGCGATAGTATCCGATTATTTGTAACCCTATTCCTGCCGGCAGCTTGAATTTGTTTGCAATGTTACCAGTCCACCCTACATGTGACCTAACTATTGTATTTGGGCCATATTTCCCTTTAAGTGTTGTGTAAAAAACATTTCCGGATGTGCTGATATTCCACCACTTTGTTGCTTTTAATGAAAAGGCAATCTCTCCTCCAAGTATTTTTGCATTATTGAGATTCATAAAGGTGACAATTAAAGCACTATCGTTTGATGCGGATTTAACTCTTGAAATGGCCTGATCAATGTTTCTGTAATATACAGATCCCGAACCAGAGAGTTTTTCGAATACAAGCCTAACTCCTGTCTCCAAAGTGTTAACATATTCTGGTTTTAGGTCAGGGTTACCAATATGCATATTTAGGATATCGGCATATTCATTGGTGTATGGGTTAAGCATTTTAATAGTTGGACGATTTATACGCCTGTTATAGGATATGTATATACTTGTATTATCAGTATGTCGCCTTGAAATAGTAACAGAAGGGAAGATGTTAAAATAGTCATCTTTTTGTTTATCTATCTGATGATTAGAAGTGTACTCACCCCTTAATCCAGACTGAAGATCAAAGTGCTTGAACTTTGCCTTTATGTCAATATAAAACCCATGAATATTTTGGATATAATGAAACTTATTGTTTAAGGAAGTATCACTTTTCCAAATTTCTGTGTAAGATTCATAGCTTTCCGATTTAAAATCATTTAGCAGATTTTTACCGCTTAACTGGTATCCGGTTTCAAAAAGAAGATAATTACCGATAGATTGGGTATAGTTTAAAGAAAAAGCACCCTCTTTGTTTTTTTGTATGGATTTGGTGTTTTGCAATTGCTGATTTTCAATGGAGTATTCGGGATAATATCTATTGTCCATTTCATGCAGTTGGTTGAGTATTGAGTAATGGAAATTTGCATAAATTTTTTGACCCTCTCCACTAAATTTATATGTGTATTTAGCATTACCGTCGAGGGAATAATTATCCAGCCGTATGTCAATTTCTTTTTTTGATTCAAAAACAGATTGGTCGTTTTCCAGCGTCACATAGCGTATATTTCTGTCTGCAGTATTGAATTTCTTAGAGCCTATCAGTGATAGCCCAAGTTGTTGATTATCTCTAATTTGTTGATTATATCCGGCATTTAGAAAAACATCATTCAATATTTCATCCTGTCTGTCATATTGATAATAATCATGGGCATTAAAACTCTCATAATTTTTACGAAGATGTTCCTTTGTTTGAAATTTGGTTTTGTGATTGTATCCGCCAACTACATGATAATTACACTTATCTGTAACTCCTGAATAACCAGCATTTCCTCCCATAGTTTCAGGCAGACCAGCATAAACCAAAACTGATGTTTTATTTTTTCCTTTATTGCCCGATTTCAGTACTATATTTATTATGCCAGACATACCTTCTGCATCATATTTAGCAGAAGGGTTATTAATAATCTCAATTTTTTCAATCTGGTCAGAAGGTATTTGGTCGAGTGATTTTACAAGCTCCGACCGGTTTCCATTAAGCAACAAGGTAACTTTGTCGCTTCCACGGTACTGAAGTTGCCCGTTTATATCATAGTCAACTGAGGGCAGGGATTGAAGAACATCAACAGCTGAACCACCAATTAAAGTAGTGTTCTTTTCTATGTTTACTGTTGTTTTTTCAATACCCTGTTGAACCAATTGCTTTTCAGCAGTTATATTAATTTCATTCAGGCTATAGCTTTCTTTTGATAGGTTAACATTAAATTTAAGTTTTCTTGTATCAGCTAATATTGTAATTTCTTGCTTTTTATAGCCCATATATGATACGAGGAGTGTATACTCCCCAAACGGAACATCTGTAATTATATAATCCCCATTTATATCTGTAATTGCGAATGAGCTGAATTTAACACCTACTTTGTTCACAATTTGTAACGATGCGAATGGTAGTCCTTCACCCGTAATTTCATCAGCAATCTTTCCTCTGATTTCGCATAGTTGGATATCTGAGGATTGTAGAAATCCGGTAAAAGACATAAATAGTAATACTAGAACAATATTCCGGCCGCTTTTTTCACTAACTAACATCATAAACAACTCTGTGTTGCCTCTTAAAATAAATTTTCTGAAAGTCCTATAATTAAGACTTGCACAATGTTCGCAAAATTACGAACAATATTGTTGTAATGGGTAATTATTTTTAATTAAAATCAGAGAATTACGATATGCTCTTCATTTATGGTAGTTTAATTCGTTTAGGAAATGTTTATTGTTTCTTTTCGTGTATACTCTTAAAAAGGATTTTAAAATATTACAGATTTTGCGAAAGGAAATTTATAGAAGGTAAAATCGAACACAAGCCCTATAATTAACTAAATGACAAAATGTTAACCATAAATTCGGAAGTTGCGAGAGTTGTTAATGGCAACAACTTTATTTTGTACTAGTTTGCAATGCTGCCGACAAGAACCACATGCAATTAGCATTTGTTCCCCATGCTTATCTGAAAGCTGATCCAGGGTTTGTGATTGTTGAAAATAGTCCTGTTGTCTGTAATTAGTAAACGGACATTGAGGATTTTCGCTGTTGTAAATACAATTGCGCATTAATCCAGATAGTTTCAACCAATTTAATTCTGTCATAACTATTAAATATTATTTTTATAGTAATGACAAGAAAACGACCAATGGGTTACAATTATTTCCGGTAGTTATAATTATTTAGTAATCTATTTCAATTATCACTGGTAAATGATCTGAAATACAGAGTCCATTTTTTCTTTTGTCATTAATATGAGTATACATTACAATGTCTAGGTTCTTTGTGAATATATAGTCGATTCTTTTCTGTGGGATAATATTTGGATCGAATGAGTTAAATGTACCCGGAATGTCTAATACACTTTTCTCTTCAATAATATTCAAAGGATCGTTTAATTCTTTGCTGAGCACTTTTATTGGGATACTATTAGGACCACAGTTTAGGTCTCCCATAACTATCACTGCAGAATCAGCAATTTTTAATTGTTTGATTTTCGATAATATTAACTTAACAGATTTATTCCTGGATTGTTTCCCCATATGATCAAAATGAGCGTTAAAGACATACATATTTTTCCCAGTTGCTTTATCGCTAAACCGACCATAGGTACATATTCTTTCCATTGATGCATCCCAGCCCACAGAAACCTTTTCCGGAGTATCTGATAACCAGAAAGTTTTTTGTGAAATTACTTCGTACTCGGTTGTATCATAATATATTGCCGAAAACTCCCCCCTATCTATTCCATCATCTCTGCCAACACCAATATAGCTGTAATTAGATGTGTTTTGCAAGATGTATTCAACCTGATCTAGCAACCCTTCCTGTATACCAATTATATCGGGCTGATAATAATCTATTAACCCCACAACCTCATTTTTTCTATTGTCCCATGAGTTTTCATTGTCATTTGGGTTATCATATCTGATATTAAACGACATTAGTTTTATGCTTTGGCAGAGCAATTTGCCAGACCCTAACAACAAGATAATCAAGATTAACAAATATCTCATAACAAATATTATTAATCAATATTAATTAAAAAAAGCAAAGGAACCCTATTTGGATACCACAACCTTTATTACAGAAGTTTTGTGCTGTGATTGAACCTTAAGAATATATATTCCATCCCTATAATTTGATAAATCAATATTATACACATTTGTACCCGCTAAACTAATGTTTTGTACAACACTCCCGTTAAGCTGATTAATAGTTATGCTTTCAATTGCTTCCCCATTAGTTGATCTGATGGTGTACAAACCTGAAGTAGGGTTAGGATATCCAATAAAGTTGTTGTCTTTCGATTGAATATTTTCAACATCAACTATATCCTCATTTGAATATTGGATAAAATATGTATGGCAGCGATAATGTGGCTCGGTGTGGCTTCCACCATTATATCCTGTGTTGTTGAAGTTTGTATATTCTTCTAGAACAAAGTCCAAAACAACCTCTTGTCCAGGGGTAAAATGACCTGCCATATCCCATTCCCAGGGTTGGACATCCTGTCCGGGGCACCATCCAGCCCTTGATAGGGTCCATGTGCCTGACTGATTGCTACAGGTGTTTTGATCACAATCATTTCGCCATAGATTTTGCTCAAAGGTTTCTTCACCGTTAACCAGCAGGTGATGTGTGAAATTTGAGAATTCTGCAGCATTATGTGTATTTCCTTGCCCATGCCCAGTCATTGTCATTCTTATTTTTGCTGCTTCGGTAACCTGATCAACCATAATTGCCATTTCAGGAAAATCGTATGATACTAGAGGGTCACCATATACCCAATTATTTTCACTCCAAAGCTTATCTACTTTGGTAAATGGATATTCGGGAGTTCCTTCTTGTAGTTCAATTTCGATGGAAACCAGCCAACCTGAAGCTCCCCAAACCTGAACATAACTTACCCAATCCACCTTGTCAATAAGAAGCGATCTGAAATCGGTAATATCCCAAGTCCAATCGCCACAGGCTTTTCCATATGGAGTTATATATCTGGCAATCTCATAAACCTCTTCATTTTTCACAATATTAACCATAGCAGGCTGGTCCCATGGGTCGCATCCTCCTGTTGGGCATTCCAAATTGATATTTAAATAAACATGGCTGTACTCACCTAAGTTTTCAGGCATATAAACAGCCTTTGTGTGCGACTGACCATATCCACCATAATTATGACGTTTTTGGTTAAATATCATGTGGTTAAGCGATTGTTCAATGGTTTCTGATAGCTCATCGTTGTCCGTATTTAAATCTCCCTCCAATGATGTATAACCTGTTATTTCTATTTCAGTAAAGCTACTAAGATCAACAAGTTCGGTGAAGGTGTGAATGTAAGTTTGAAAAGGTTCAATATCAACATTAATTGTTTCTGTTACTAAATCACCATTGTTTATACTGTATGAGACATCAAAATCAGTTACGGTTTCTGTTGCAAAATTTTTAATCTCTATTTTAATTTTTTCGGATGAGGTAAAACCACTTCCCAGAACTGATGGATATGCAATGCCAATTACACCAACATCCGCAGTTACAGGCTGAAATCCATCTACCCAAGCATCTTCGCTCATGTTTATTAGTTGACCATTATTATTATTTACAGAATTGTCCGCAGTTGTATTTCCAGTCCCCTCATTCATCGGATAATATGCAACCAAACCTATTTCGGTTCCATTTAATTCATTACTCATATTTGCCTGAATTTCAGCTTCGGTACGTGCGGTACTCCAAATTCGTACCTCATCAAGTTTTCCGTTCCAAAATCTGCCAGGCCATGTGGGATTATCACCAATATTTACAACAACTCCAGCTCCAAGAGTTAAGTCTCCAATTGCATCTTCAGTATTTTGAAGTACACCATTTATATACATTTTTAATTGTGTACCATTGTATACACCGGCAATATGATACCATGCATTAGTACCCATTAATTGAGGGGTGGCAACAGATTTCCACTCTTCTTCAACTGATATTGTAAACTCAACGCGTCCGTTTTCTCCTGCGCTTAAGCAATATCCTTTATCGGGGTTGGTCCCTTGTTTGCTAACAATTACTCCTGCCCAAATACTGCTTTGCCATTCTTCTGCATTTATCCATGCTTCTATGGTTAGTGCTTCCGTGGGGTTTAATTCCGGGCTATCCAAAATTCCTACCTTATCGTTTAAACCATCAAAATCCAAAGCAAAATTTTGTGCTGCTACATTTAGTGTGGCTATTACTAGAGCCAACATCAGCAATATTGAATATCTTTTTTTCATATGATTATTTATTTCGAATTATTTTTCTAACTATTTTTTGATTATTACTTTCTATTTTGACAAAATATATTCCTGCTTTTAAATTAGTGAAATCAATTTGCTGTTGAGCATTAAATACCTCATGTTTACAAACCAAACTTCCGCTTGTACTATATACCGATACCAATGTATTTTTTGGTATGCAGTTAATAATTAGGCTTCCTGAAACGGGATTTGGCCCAATGGTAAGGTTTCGAAAAACAGATTCAGAAACGTCATCTGGTCCCTGGATGGGGAACTCCTCTGTTGAATATCCAAGTGCATAATAACCCTCTTCAAAATCATAATTAAGAACTTGAAAAACTCCAGCAAATGGCATTGAAATAGACGATACCGCTCTAAAGTTATCCTGATCAGACGACCTATGGAGCAATGCATAATGACCAGCTGCTCCCGAGATAGGAATTCCATCATCCATTCCAGCATCCTCATACATTATTGTAAAACTTCCTGATACATCACCGCCTTTATTTATATACCATTCTCTTTTTGTTCTTACAAAGTTTACGGGTTCTGTAGCTGGTTCAAAGGTGTTTGTTGTGCCTTCTAGTCCATTGTATCCCGACACAAGATATTTCCGAAAATCTTTCTCTGGTATGTTTGCAATTAGAATAATTCCATAATCCGTAAGAAGCTTGTGATAGTTTTCAGAATTTCTATACCAAATTGCATCAACATCAATCATGGTTGACATTATTTCATTACCAACCGGAGCTGATGAAACAGCCCAGCTTGTGCTTTGATGATCGTAGTTCGACAATATCCCATCAAATCCATTTATACTAACATCAGGAATATCTTTACCGTCAGCCTCATTAAAATTATAGTAAGCTACTAAGCCTTCTTCATTGCCAAGAAGTTGATTATGCATATTGGCTTGGATTTGTTGTTGTGTTAGTGCAATATTCCAAATCCTTACCTCATCCATGTCGCCATAAAACTGAAACGACAATAAATCCCAAGGGGCATTTCCAATAATAAATGGCCTGTCGTTTGACACAATTGGGGTGTTGGGGAACATTGTTGTTTCGCCTGCAAGCATTCCGTTTACATAACTTTTTATACTCCCGCTTGAAACGGAATACGTTGAAACAATGTGTACAAACGATGAATCGGGTGGCATGGGCCCATCTCCCGGGCGTGGCACCTCCTGTTTTGTGGGATTGAAATATTCGGCATAAACATGTAGGTTTTCAAAACCAAGTACATACCCATTATCGATGGGCTCGTTATAAAGTATCTTTCCCATAAACTTTCTGTTTTCGGCAAATGTATATGCCCTTACCCAAGCCTCTAGTGTTAACTCTCCACCGAGGTTAAAGGCATCATCGTTACCACAATCAATATACAGTGATGGTTGTCCGGTGGTGTTCCATGTGAGGTAATCGATCGACCAGCATTTATTTTCTGATTGCGCATGGATTTGACCACTTATTAGTAATAATAAGATCAATTTAAGTATCGTTTTATTCATATCAATAATATTTAGTTTATTCCTTATCCCACCACAACTTGGTGAACTCATTGTCGGGACCTTGTTTTGATACCGCGTTCAGGTAGTTTTGACGGTTAAATGTAAATTCTGAATATGGATATCTTAACCTTACAGGAAAAATATCATTGTTTATGGTATTTCCATAAAAATCCAATAGCTGTGGAAATCCTGTTCTGCGATAATCTGCATAAGATTCAAATACATTTTCATATGCAAAAAGGATCCATTTTTGTGTAATTATTTTTTCAAGAGTAATATCGCCAATTGAGTTTATATAATTTGTAATTTGAATATCGCCAATGGTATTATCATTATTTGGATATTGATTCATATATTCCATATGTGATCTAATACCTTGTTGTAAATGGTCATTGGCATTGCCGTCCCATAATCCCATTAGCGCTGCTTCTGCTTTTAGAAAACAAACTTCACTATGGGTAAGAATGGGGAATGGTCGCTCGTTATTCATGTACCATAAGCCAATTCGACTTACATCGCCCCACTGACCAAGGGGATCACCCAATTGAGCGTCAAGGTTGTAGTTATCCCATGTTTCGCTATTATATGGGAGTAAATTAGGAACACCTCTATATTCATCAATAAAAGGGTAGGTTATGGAGAGGGTGGTTTTTTCAAGCAAAAATGATATTCTTGGATCAGATGTTTCAACCAACAAGTCAACCAAAAATTTACTAGGGTTTATATAAGACGAACCTTCTTCGTACCTAATACCCCCAGCTTCGAATAGTGGCTTGTTGAAAACACTATTGTACTTAAATGATGCTATTTGGTCGTTTGACTCAATTAATGGCAATGGTTTTATATCATTTATAACAGAAGTTGACAATTCCACATCAACATTGGAAATCCTAATGGCTAAACGTAATCGCAATGAATTGGCAAACCTTATCCAGCTATCCATATTTCCTCCATAAATAAGGTCTGAATCTGAACTGAAAAAGCTTTTAGAATCATCAAATAGATTAATTGCATCTTTAAGATCTCCGAGCATTTGTATATAAATGTCTTTCTGGGTATCATATTGTGGTGTAAACTCCAGTTCAGGGTTACCTTTTAGTGCTTCTGAATATGGTGCATCTCCCCAAAGGTCAGTAATTCGATGCATTATATAAGTTTTCCAAACTAAGGATGCAGCTTTCAGGTTGTCCATATCAGGATTGTCATTTGCCTGAACTATTATTACCTGGACATTATTCATAGCATCGATATAGTTTTCACTCCAGAATCCATCTCCACCTGCAGGAGAAGGATATTCGTTTCCGGGCTCAATTCCGCCACGTGACGCGAAATACATTACCCAATGTTGTAATCCAGTATACTCCAGGTGAGATGCTGTTAAGTAATTACCCATTCCTCGTTTTACTGAATATTTAAATAGCAATTGTGGGTCGGTTGTCTGTGGATTATTCGGATCAGTATTTAGATCAGTAATTTCTTTTAAACACGATGAAAGCAAAGCCACCACACTAAACATCAATATTATATATTTAAATTTCATTGTTGCAGTTTAAATTTTAACACTTAATGAAAACCCAATGCTTCTTCGGTTTGGATATGAATACAATTCGTAGCCCTGTCCGTTTCCATTGGTTAGCATGGTTTCAGGATCGAGGTTTGGAACCTTGCTATACAACAACCATAAATTAGTTCCATAAACACCTATGGAGGCACTCTTTATTTTCAGTTTATTTATAAATGATGATGGTAGCTGATAGGACAGTGACAATTCCCTTAGCTTGATAAAACTGGCATCATAAATAAAAGGCTCATGAATTTCTTCTTGCCACATGCTAACTCTTTGATAATAAACGTATGGATCAACGAAAGTTTGGTTTGTCTGTCCACTAACATCCACACCATCTATTATTGTTCCATTTTCATAAACTCCTGTAATTAATAACCCACCTGTGGGTGTCCAGTCTTCTGGGCTGATCCCCGCAGATTCCCTTTGTTCTTCAGAGCGATACCACTCTTCACGACCTTCTAGTGTTTGTTCGAAGTTACCTGCATACCCATATCCATACATATTAGTTCCTGCAAACATATCGCCACCAAAACGACCCTGAACCAGAGCGTAAAAGCTGAAGTTCCTATATCGGAATGTATTTGCTAAGGAAAGACTAAAATCATGTGTAAAATTTCCCAGAACGATGGGGGTTTCATTTCTAATTACCATTCCATTTCCATCGGTCAGTATCTCTCCAACATCATTTCGCATTACTCCATACCCAACAATATCACCATATGGATTACCGGGTCTTGCCTCTATATTTAGTCGCCAGTGTTCGTAAAGAATAGCACTTTCTACATTTGGAGCCAATTCAACAACATCCGATTTGTTTCGTGAGTATCCCAAATTTATATCCCAAACAAACAATGGGCTTTTTATGGGCGTAGCGTTCAATTGAATTTCCCATCCTTTGTTAGAAATAATACCGGAATTTATAATTGCATGTGAATAGCCTGATGCTGCCGAAATAGGCATTTGAGTTATTTGGTTATGTGATCGGGTATTGTAATAAGTGATATCTAAACCCAAACGATTCATATAAAACTTCATATCGGATCCAATTTCAAATGAGTTTACTAACTCGGGAAGTAGGCCAAGGTTTGATACAGTTCGATCTATGAAAGCCATTTCGCCATATCCTTCATTATTGATTATCTCAAAAGTAGTTTCAAGCTGGTATGGATCAGCATCATTCCCCACGCCGGCATATGATGCCCTAAGTTTTCCATATGAGAATACATTTTCACTTATAAAATTTTCTGAGAATAATTCCGAATACACAAAGCTTGTACTGATGGATGGATAGAAGAAAGAATTTTTCCCAACGGGTAGGGTTGACGACCAGTCGTTACGGCTGGTAATATCAATAAAAAGAATGGTACTATAATTAATTTGGCCAAATGCATATAGTGAATTTTTTGCGGCCTCCAATTGGTAGGGGCGATAATAAATAGGGTTTTTACTATTCTCTAAAGAGTAATCGTATGGGATTTTTAAACCACCTTCGGTATTGGATGTTACTGTATTTCTTTTATAATACATTGCATTGCCCCCAATATTAAAGGTGTAGCCGAAATTTTCATTTATAACATTTGTATAGGTGGCTAGAAAATCGCTGTTGATAAGAAAGTGCTCATCGCTTTTTTCTCCATATCTTCCCGGACTATATATTAATCCTTTCATAGCATCGATATAGAAAAACTCTGTTTTCGAGTAATCGGGGGCAGTTCTGACCATAATTTTTAATCGGGGAGTTATGTCATATGTGAGTGATATATGCCCAAAATATCTATTGCGTGTATCACCATTTTTTTGGTATTTAATATTCCAGTAGGGGTTTGTCATCCAATTCCAATTCTCATACCAGGTTACCTCATTTCCATTTGCATCTTCATAGTAATCACTCAATGAGCTAGTGCTGATATTGCGTGGCATATGAATATAGTTTCGGTTAGGGTTGTCATGTGCATCAGATAGTCCGGGCCGATTTTTTGCTTTTTGATAAACGTAGTTTCCATAAATAGTGAATTTTAGGTTTTTAATTATGTTTCCGTCTAAACTAACTCCAATATTAGTTCTATTTAAAGTTGCTCCGGGAACAATATCTCTGGTTGCCACATTTGAGGCAGAGAGACGATAATTGATATTATTATTACCACCATCTAAACCTATTGAGTTATTGCTGGTAATACCATTCTGAAAATAATTACTATAGTTATTATTTTGTGGAAGATATTGCCGCTTTACTCCATCCCATCCAATAATTGTTTGGCCTTCCATTTTTGGTCCCCAACTACCTTTGGCAAAATCATATGAGGTATTAAAAACGGGAATGTCGTCAATTATGTCCCACGCACCCTCAAACTTACCATTGCGTCCGGCACCATAAATATTTTGGAGTTTGTAATGGATATATGGCATGTCGATAGTTGTATTAGAATTGAAACTTACTCCAATACCTTTACGTGCAGAACCCTTTTTTGTAGTAATGAGTATTACACCATCCATTGCTTGTGATCCGTAAAGAGCAGATGCACTTGCCCCCTTTAACACAGAAACACTTTCAATATCTTCAGAACTAATATCGCTAACTGTATTACCAAAATCACGACCTCCCCATTCAGCTCCTGAACTGCTTGTTGTAGAATTATTTATGGGGACTCCGTCTACCACAATGAGAGCCTGATTATTGCCTGTTATTGAATTATTTCCCCTAAGTATAATTCGACTTGATGATCCTGCTCCTCCATTTGTTGAGCTAATATCCAGCCCGGCAACCTTTCCGGTGAGTTTATTAATTACACTAAAATCGTTAGTCACCTGAAGATCATCACCTTTAATTTCAGTCATCGCATATCCAAGGGAGCGTTTTTCCCGCTTTATTCCAAGTGCAGTAACAACAATTTCATCCAATTGTTGAGATGATGGTTTCATTTCGATATCGAGCATGTTATTGGATATCTTAACTGTATCTTGATGATAACCTATTGCGCTGAAAACTAAATGGGTTTCTGTTGCTGGAAGATCAATTGTATAGTACCCATCCATATCTGAACTAGTGCCAATTTTGGATATAACCCCAATAATGTTAACATAGGGTATAGCCGACCCATTTTTAGATGAAGTAATTGTGCCACTTATTTTTTGCTGGCCAACCATGTTTCCACTTATTAATAGTAATAGTATGATAAATATTGGTTTATTCATAGTACTAAGAATCGCGTATTATCAGTTTAGTATTAAGAACTTTTCGCTTATTAATCAAATTTCCGGTTTTGAGTTGCTCCAATATAATAGATACAGTCTGTTTTCCAATATCTTCAATTGGTTGAGCAATTGATGATAGTGCTGGAGATGTAAACTTGAATAACTCAACATCATCAAAAGTTATAAGTGAAATGTCTTCAGGAATTGAAAGTTTTAATTTACGAAGTACTTCCATACAACCAATGGCAATACTGTTATTTGTCGTAAAAATGGATGTTGGCTTTGAATTAGTTATAAAACTTTTAATTGTGGAATAGTCTTTATTTTTTAGATTTTCATAATCAATCTCAAGAAAGTTTTTTTCTGTTATGGTAAGGTCAGCTTCATACATGGCATCAATATAGCCCTGCTTACGATCCATTAGAGAGCTGATATATCCAGGTGTTAAGGTTATTAAACCAATATTTGTGTGACCATTTTTGATGAAGTGCTTAATAGCATTTTTAGATGCATCCCGATTATCAACCCCAACATAATTGGTTTCTACACCCTCAAAATATCGATCCATTAGAACCATAGGAACCTTATCTGCAACTAATTGAATAATAATATCAGGGTTATCAAGTGTTGATGTCATAATTATTCCGTCTACCTGGCGGTTTAACAACATATTGATTAGTCTTATTTCCCTATCCTTATCTTCATCCGAACTACACACAATCAAACTATAACCTTCTTTTTCGGCATAGTGTTCTATTGTTCGGGTGATTCTGGCAAAAAAAGGATTTGAAATATCGGCTACCAAAAGACCCAGAGTTTTTGTTTTTCCCATTCTCAGTCCACGAGCCACCTGATTTGGTATGTATTTTAGCTCTTTTGCTTTATTAATAACTTTTTGCTGAGTGTTTTTATTGATGGAAGTACTGTCACCCTTCCCATTAAGAACAAGTGAAACAAGCGTTTTGCTTACACTCAACTCATTGGCAATATCAGCAATTGTAACTTTCTTGATTTTCACAACACAAAACTAAATCGTTTTAGCAACATATGCAATAATTATATATAGAACATTAATAATTTTATGTGTGAGCAGTACAGAATACTAATGTGTAGATGGATTATCAGATGTTTTGGCATGGTTATTTAGAATTAAAACAAATAACGAGGTTATATGATAAAATTTGTATTATTTTGCAGTATTAAAATATACCCTCAACTATGTATAATATAATCCAACATTCTCATTCAGGAATAATGTGGCTTGTGGTAGTCATGTTAACAGTAAGTGTATTAATTAGCCTATTCAAACTTATAAAAAAGGATGAGTCGGCAACTGCTTATTGGCGTAAGTTTTTTTCGTATACAAAGTGGCTTATGTATATTCAGGCACTACTGGGAATTACTTTAATGTTCATTAGCCCCTTGGTTCATTATGGAGAAGGGTTTATGAAGAATGAAGAGCTACGATTTTATGGCATGGAGCATCCATTAATGATGCTTATTGCAATCGGCTTGGTATCCATTGGGCTATTTAAATCAAAAAAGAAAGCAACAGCTGTAAAAAGAAACAAAACGATTTTTATTTATTACGCAATCGCACTTGTAGTAATGGCCACAATGATTCCTTGGGCAACAGTGATGTCATAGAATCCTGAAATTAGACTTTTATTGCGGCTAAACGGGCTTTCCATTTGTAGTTGTATTATGCTTGCTGTTTTTTGTAAACAGTACGTGGGCTTGCTTTGTCTGCCTCCGCCTGTCAACAAAATAGTCAGCAATCATTTCAACAAGCTACCATTTCAATCCCTGCCGTACTCAAATTACAATGTCCTTGTTATGCCATGGTAATTCGTAATATCATCAAATAGCATATTTATTTTTTGACACCTTAAAACCCTAGTTATCATGTGCTATCTTTCAGTTAGTCATAAAATACTTCTGTAGAATTATTACAGATCATCACCAATAATACTTGCTTATTTTTAAATAAATTTTGATGGATTTGCTCTGTGCAACATTCCTGCTTTTTTAGACAGGTTTTCATAATGGTCTCCCAATTGTTCGTAATTTTAATTTTTAAGATTGAGTACAACTTTTAGGAAATAATCTACGTCTACTCTTCGAGAGATGATTAATAACGAAAAGGAACTTATTAGGCTTTGCAAACGTAAGAATGCAAAGGCCCAGAAGTGGCTGTATAACAATTACTACGGCATACTACTGGGGATTTGTATGCGATATGCCAAAAGCAAAGATGAGGCGGAAGATATTTTGCAGATGGGTATGATACGCATATTTAGTACCATTGATTCATTCAAATCAGAGGGCTCTTTTGAGGGTTGGATGAAACGAATAATGGTGAATATTTCTATTGATAACTTTAGAAGAAACAACAAGTTCTATTTTCATCAGGATATTGATGAAATCAACGGAGAACCATATTATACAAATGAACTACCAAATAACCTTGAAGTAAAAGAAATTTTACAAACCATACAGCAACTGCCAGTTGGATACAGGATTGTATTTAATCTTTATGCTATAGAAGGCTATACACATAAAGAAATAGCAATAAAACTTGACATAAGTGAAAATACATCAAAAACTCAACTATTTAAAGCACGAAAAAGCCTTAGAAAAAAACTACAGTACTTGAACAAAGTACCGGATCAAAAAATTTTGGAAAATGGATGATAAACTTAAAAATATAGATTCATATTATAGAGATAATTTGGCAAATTATAAGGAGGAAACTGACAGAGATATTTGGAAAAATATGAGGTGGACTTTGTTTTGGTTACGATATCGATGGTATTTGGGGATCGGCTCAATTGTTCTCCTTTTCGGACTTGGTTTTTTTATTTATACAGGATCGAATATACTACCAGAGATATCCATAAATGAAGAACTTGCCTTGGTTAATATTTCTGACACTCCTGAAGCTAAACAGGAGCAATTGAAAGATATTAAGCTTGTGGAAAAAGATACACATATGGAAACAAAACAAACTTTCTCAAATAACTCAACAATTGTATCCAATTCAGGAAAAGCAGAACTACAAATCAAAGATTATAGTATAACCGAAATTGTTGATGTGGATATTGAAGATTCAAAACCAAATTTACAAAGGGACAAATTATTATTGTCGCTCATTGATATCAATCAACAAAATATATCTATTGCTACCAATCCAGATACAAGTTTTGGGTATAATAGACGAAAAAATAATAAGCGGCCAAAAAACAATTCTAATTTTTTTTCAGTTAGTATTTTTATGGGGCCTGCATATTCACAGGCGGATATTTCAGGTCATAACCCTGAATATCTTTCAATCAGAAGAGATAATGAAGCTAATCATAGCAGTTGGACAATTGGGGCTGATATTAAACTGAATCTAAAAAACTGGATAATTACAACAGGACTTAACTATTCAGAATACTACCAAAACAGATCATATAAAAATAGTTACCTGGAATATTCACCTGAAAATAGTTATTATAATTACGACACAACGTGGGCATGGTTTTTTGATCCTCCCGATATAGGTGTTCCTGTTGTTGCAGGTATCGATAGTAATTGGGTGGAAGTTTATAATGATATTACCATTGACAATTCGGGATTAAATAGATTGAAATACATTGAGGTGCCGTTGTTGGTAGGATATAGGTACAATGCCAATTTGATCTCCATTGAGTTAAATACAGGTATATATATGGGGTTTTTAATGTATTCAAGTGTTAAGGTTCCTGATGTGGTTAACAATGATGAAATTGTTAATATGAGACATACAAACAAAACAATGCTAAGTTATACTGTAAATGCTTCCGTATATTTTCATGTTGATAGAAATATCAGTTTATTTGTTTCACCTTATTTTAAAAACAATTTGAACTCAGTTTTCAATAGTAATTATCCTGTTAAACAAAGGTTCAATAGTTACGGATTGAATTTTGGAGTAAACTTTCGTTTTTAGTAATTTTGATTGATTTTTAACCCTTGCTACTTACTTTGAGATCAACAATAATAATAATGCTATTTGTTATTTGGGCAATTGTTGGCCATGGTCAGGAAAGAGCGAATGTTTGGTATTTTGGCAGTTATGCAGGCATTGACTTTTCCAACGATGATCCTCATATTCTTTCAGATGGATCAATGATAGCAGAGGCAGGCTGTTCCAGTATTTGTGATTCGATTGGTAATCTTCTTTTTTATACCAATGGAAAAAAGGTATGGAATAAAAACCATCAGCAAATGCCATCAGGTGATAGTTTAAATGGGAGCCAGATACTAAACCAAAATAGTATTATTTTACCTCTTCCGGAATCCGATTCGATTTATTTGTTATTTACAATAAGTGATATTGATACCGTACGAGGATTCAATTATTCGATTGTGGACATGAGTCTTGATGGGGGATTGGGAGATTTAGTTGAAAAAAACATTTCTATTTCAAATAATGTATTAGAAAAAATTACTGCTATCGAACATTGTAATGGGGTAGATTATTGGATTATTGTCCATGGTCATCAAAATGATTTTTATAGCCATTTGGTTACAGAAAACGGACTTTCTGATATGATAGTTGAAAGTAGGATTGGAACCAAACCAAAAGCCGACATAGGCTACATGAAAACTTCTCCCGATTCGGATAAAATTGTATTGCCGATTAATGATGAAAATTTATTGGCAGAAATTTTTTCATTTGATAATAAAACAGGAGAAATTGGTAACCCCTTTAAAGTATTTTCAAAAATAGACCTTACTTACTGTTATGGTATAGCATTTTCACCCAATGGTAAAGTATTGTATCTTAGTACAAGAGGCATGGACTACCAAATTTGGCAGTATAATCTGGAAGAGACCAATGAGAATCAGCTTAATGATGAAGCTGTTTCAATAGCATCGGGAAACAACTTCGCAATGCAACTTGCTCCCAACAGAAAAATTTACATTGCCAGCGAGAATCGCCCATATTTAAATTCAATTAATAATCCAAATACTTTAGGAGATGGATGTGATTATGAGTCAATGGCCATAACTTTTACACAAAGCAATTCTTTAATGGGGCTTCCAAATTTTATGCAATCATGGTTATATCAACCTTCAATCAAAGTACAAAATACATGTTTCCTCGATTCCACATTGTTTTCATTTAATGAAACTCAGAATATTGATTCTTGTCGTTGGAATGTTTATGAATTATCAACCGATAAGCTCTGGACCTCCAATAAATTTACTGATTATAATATATTTGAAGATGTTGGCCTTTACAATGTTGAGCTTAATATTTATCATTGTGGTAGTGTTGACAGGGTAGAAGAAGTGATGGAAATTTTTTCGTATCCTATATCAATTCTTCCATTGGATACTTCAATGTGTAATGGATGCAACCTGATATTGGATGCTGGTAATGGACATGATTCATATTTGTGGAGTGATGGAAGTACTCAGCAATTTTTATCCATTTATAAAACTGGTTTGTACAGTGTAGAAATTGGTAAAAATGGATGCCTTACATTCGATACGGTAGTAGTTAATGAAATACAACCCAGTATATACCTCCCCAATGCCTTTACACCCAATGGTGATGGAATTAATGATGTATTTAAAGTTGTTAATCCTGCCAATGTTGTTAATTATAATATACACATAGTTAACCGCAGAGGAACTATAGTATATCAAAGTAATGATATTTATGATGGATGGGATGGTAAGTTCAGTGGGCAATTGTGCCCTCGAGATACCTTTTTTTGGCTTATTAGTTTGAGTTATTATAATGAAATGGGGAATCTTGTAAGTGAATCAAAAAGAGGAATGGTCACTCTCATTAGATAGGAAAGCTAAACGCCAATATTTTACCTTAAAACGAATAGTGCTTTATTACAACAATCGAAATTCAAAAACTACTAAAGTATAACCTTCGGACAACCAAATAATCAGCAACTACGTCTGAGGTTTGAAAGGCCTTAAATGTAACACAATGATTATTAACTAAAAAGATTTAGAAAAATGAAACGAATTATACTATTCTTATTCGTAATCACATTTGTCAGCTCAATGTCAGCACAAAATGCTCCCATTGCAAACGATGATTTTGCACATGGACAGCTTGGAGAATCAGTTACCATCAATGTAATAAATAACGATACGCATCCCGATGGCTTAAATTTTAGAGTTTTTATGTCAACTGAGGCAAACTCGTTTACCGATAGTACAATAACCTTTAATCTAGAATATGAAGATTATTATCACTATGGTGAAAATGATACTATTGCGATACCATATACCTTGATGGATGAAAATGGAAACATAGGTTTTGAGTCGGTAGCGGTTCTTTTTTTAACGATTACCGACAATAACTATTTCGATTTTCTGGATGTAAACAACATTAGAGCAAGGATACAGGCCAGTGGCCTACAGTTTTGGCCCGGCCCATTGGGTGATAATCCTACACCTCCAGGATATGTATCAAACAATGTTTTTGAGTTTCCAAAGGAAAGTGGAAAACAGACGATTTTTAACTCAACAATGTGGATCGCTGGAAAAGATGAATCAGGAAATTTAAAATTGGCAGCCGAACGTTATCGTCAGGTAGGAATGGATTATTGGCCCGGCCCCCTGAGTAGTAATGGTACTGAATTAAGTATAGAGGAATCTACTGTTATTGAATGGCAGAACGTTTGGAAACTATCTAAGGATCAAATAATTTACCATAAGTTTAACTGGTATAAAGATGATTATGAACCAATTGAAAATATAGCAACATGGCCAGCGCATGGTGATGCTGAGTTGAATCAGGCAGAATTTTTAGCTCCATTTATAGATATCGATGGGGATAGTATATATGATCCAATGATGGGAGATTATCCACTTATCCGTGGAGACCAATGTATATACTTTATTATTAATGATGTACGTGATCACAAAGAAACTTCTGGCGAAGCTCTTGGGCTAGAAATTCATGGTATGGCATATGAGTTTTTGAGCCCTGAATCACTGCCAATTAACAATACCTTATTTTTAAGTTATAAAATATTTAACAGATCTTCTCTTAATTATGTTGACACTTATATCGGGTTATTTACTGATTTTGACATTGGCTTTGCAACCGATGATTATGTTGGTTGTGATGTGTCCAGAGGGGCCTATTATGGGTACAATGGCAATTCAGTTGATGGAAATGGTGAGCCAGGAACATATGGAGAGACAATTCCTGCACAGGGAATTGTAATACTTGGTGGACCACTCATGGATGCTAATGGAGTAGATGACCCCGATGACCAATGTGATGAAAGTATAAATGGAGTTGGATTTGGCGATGGCATTGAGGATAATGAACGCCATGGAATGTCGAAGTTTCTATATTATAACAACGACAATTCGTCTGTTGGAGACCCACAAACAGCATTCGATTATTATAATTATTTAAATGCTATTTGGAAAGATGGTACTCCGATGGAATATGGCGGAAATGGACATGTAAGTAGTGGTGCATATGGGCCATCTGCAAACTTTATGTATCCGGGATTAACTGATCCATGTTTCTGGGGTACCGATGAAGAAGAACCTTATGGCCCAATTGATTGGACCGAAGAAATTGTTGGGAATGAGCCAGGTGATCGTAGAGGGTTAAGTGTTATGGGACCATTTACCTTTGAGCCCGGGACCATGGAAAGGGTAGATATTGCATTTGTAAGCGCTTTTCCTGATGGTGATAAAACAGATGTTGAGACTCTTATGCAATATATTGATGTAGTTAAAAATGATTATTACGAAGATCCAACTTATTTTGGTTATCAGTGGTTAGGGGTTGATGACAGGGAAATGGTAATAACAAAGAGCAATATTAGTGCTTATCCAAACCCTGTTAATAATATATTAACATTTAGCTGCGATAACATTATCGGAAACTCAGTTTATGGATTACTTAATATGATGGGAGAAGTGGTTGTTAATGGAACTATGGAGAAAAATGAAACCACAACAATTAATATGGAAAGCCTATTGCCAGGTATTTATGTGCTTTCGGTAAGGGATGAGAATAATACATACTCAACTAAGATTATCAAGAATTAATCAAACAATAGCCCATGCAAACCCGTAGAATGAAGATATGTTCTACGGGTTTTATTCTTCAAAAACAAATACATCTTCAATGCTCAGATTAAATACCTGTGCGATATCATGAGCAAGTTTAAGAGAGGGGTTGTATTTCCCCTTTTCAAGAAATACAATTGTCTCTCGTCGTACATCAACAAGTTTTGCCAAATCAAGCTGAGTTAGGTCGTCTCTTGCACGAAGTTCTTTTATTCTATTCCTCATTTAGTTTTCGTTTTACCACAAGTTTTGTAATATAGAATATAAGCGCTGACATTAAAATTCCTCCTCCCAGCATTGTTTCTGTGTTAGGAAATTTGTCTTTAAAAATAAAGATAAATAGCCACATGTACATTGAGATAAGAAAAGCATGATATCCTGATTTGTATTTTATCAAGTCACTCAACTCATCTTCTGTTTTTAATCCCATTTTTTCTTCCTTATCTTTTTTGAAGGCATTGTAAATAGCAATTCCTCCAAAAATTACGATTAGTGCAAAAATGTAAATGTCAATTCCCTGTAATAGATCGGTTCCTTTTTCAACAGCAATAAACCCCCAAAAAGCCGCCATGACAAGCACTGATGTGACCATTAATGTTATTCTATTTCTTTTTTTCATAACCATATGTTATATAAATCTAACACAAAGATAGAAATATATAACATGCGGCAAGAAAATCGAGAAAATTATTTTAACCTTTATGGTTTGTTTAATAAAACTATATTAACAAAGATAAACGACAACAGGTTAAGGGACCAATATTAAATATACCCGTCAAATAATTAAATATAATATAAGGTTTTGCATTTCAATTAAAAACTTAATCAACATTATTTAAAGCCTGAGTGCCTGAAACACATAATATTAGAAGTTATATCCTACATTTACAGCAAAGGAAATCGATGGATCATGTTTTGCTCCCATTACAGTAAATTCTATTGGGCCGATAAAACTATTATAAGCAGCAGTTAAACCATAACCTAGTTTTGAATTGTCAATATCGAAAACATCTTTGATTTTGTATTCAATATTTCCAAAATCAGCTCTGGCAATTAGGTATAATTTTTCGTAAACATTATACTGCAACTTTAATCTTGCAATAGCAGCATAATAACCAAAAGCCTGAATAAACCTATATCCTGTAAAAGGAACAAATGTGCTGATGTAATTAATATCATTTATACCACCAAATGCATATTGATATTGTGGAGCGGGATTATCATTTTCCCTCATTCCACCTATAAAAATACCTGGGTTTATTGTTAGTCTTTTATGTAATTTTGAATAATGATCATATTTAAGATACATCATAAGAATATCTGTCGAAAGCTTTCCCCAACCCTCGGTTGATGTTGGTTTAACATATTGACATTTGAGTTCGGTATTAAAACCTCGCGTTGCAAAATATAGTTTCTCTCTCGTGTCAGCCTTAAACCTGGCAAAAAAGATGGCAAACTCATCATTTGCTGAAAAATCAAAATCCTCAAGACCCACTATTTCTTGATTTATGCCTGAAAACTCATATTCAAAACCCAATCTGAAATTGTAGATATTTGCAATTGTAGATGTTACAAATGCGGATGGTTTAAAACTCGAGATAGAATATGATGTTGTTTTTTTAAATGTTTCAATATTATAATCATCAAAGTGGAATCTAAAAAGGTCAAACTCTATTCCAAAACTAGGTTTGGCTCCGTTAGATATTGTGTATAGCGTTTTTAAACGTGGGTTAGATCCCATAACCAACTCGGTTAATAGTTTGCTTCTATTACCAAGTATATTTCTAAAGATTCCATTTAATCTAATACTACCATGATAATCTAAATCATAATGAATTGATGCAGATATATATCCAGTGGGAGCTTCTTCAAGCTTAATTATTAGGTTTACTTTACCGTCAGGAGCTTTTCTAACCTCATAAAAAACATGCTTAAAAAACTGGGTCCCATACACCCTGGTAATTGCCAACTCTAATTCATTAAGTGATATTTTCGAATTTCTGAATTTACCAAAAAAGTTGTTTAAATATATCAGTGACATTTGTTTGTTACCTTCATAGATTACATCTGCAATATCCAATGAGTCCAGTGGTTTTGTAACATATTCCTTAATGGGCATATTTTCTATTGCATTTAAACTGTCGGCAAGCTGTTTAATTTCGTTGTAATATAGCCTTGCCTGTGCTTCTCCATATGCAATTGTTTGTTCATACTTGTCAAAATCAAGCATCCCTGCTTGTACATCAAGATGAAAGTTTAAATCAAGTGCTTTATTAGTTTCTTCGTTGGCTTCTACTCCATGGAAGAATATGATCTGACTTATAATCTCGGCCAAAGAGCTTAACTCAGATATTGTATCGGACAGACCCGATTGCAAATCACAACCAACTAACAATTGTGCTCCCATTTCCTGAACAGGAATAGCAGGATAATTATTTACAATTCCCCCATCAACTAAATACATTCCGTTATAATGAGTAGGAGTAAAATAACCTGGTATCGACATGCTTGATCGAATTGCCATTGGTAAATATCCCTCACGAAGTATTTCAGCATCTCCATTAAAAAGGTTTGCTCCAACGCATAAAAATGGAGTTTGTAATTCATTGAAATTTGTAATTTCCCATGCGGGGGAGAAGTATTTGTTTAATACTAAGTTTATTTGTTGTCCTTCGAACATTGCCTGTTTAAGACCAACTTTCCTTTTTTTAATGGAAGTGCTATTATTGAGTTTTCCATAAATTCTCGCTCATCAAATGCAATGTATTTGCGAGGAATCTTATCTTTTAACAAAGCATCCCAGTCTTGGGAACGCACCATTTTTTCAATTTCATCAGGGCTATAACCAATTGCATATAATCCGCCAATAATACTACCAATACTTGTTCCTCCAACATAGTCAATTCTAAGGCCTACTTCCTGGAATACCCTCAGCATTCCGATATATGCAAAGCCTTTTGCACCACCACCACTTAACACCAGCCCAACTTTTGGCCGTTTTTTGTTGGTTTCTGAAGGCGGAGTTATTCCTAAAATCAGACTAGATTGTAATAATATTAAGATTGATAACAATAATTTAATTTGGTTTTTGAAAGTCATAATTATTGGTTTTAAGTTAAAAAGTCAACCAAATTTAATAAGATTTTCCAGAAATTAAACATGCTAATCGGAGTGAATTGAAAACATGTATGTATTATTGATAAAAGCACAAAACGGAAATTGCTTTTTCATCAATCAGGAAACAAATAACCTGTGTACTAATCCAGAAAAATTAGTCCCCATATTCAGAAATGAAAAAGGAGCAAACAATAAGAATGAAATGGTATTTCGATAAATAAAACTATTGTACTTTCAGCCCATAAATTAAATGATCATGAACTTTTTCATCAATATTAATTGTAGAAGGGAGTCTGCCCCATTCTTCAAACCCGTATTTGGTAAGAAGTTTAACACTTTCAAAATTTACATCAAGAACAAAAGCCAATAAGGTGTTTTTGCCAATTCGTGGGCAATCTTTAATAACATGTTCGAGTAGTGCCGATCCAATGCCTATTCGTTTATGTTCTTCATCAAGAAAAAAGCTAACCTCACCAATTTTGCTCATCGCCTCTCTTCCTGGTCGATATTGAGTTAGGTTTACATATCCAACCACCTCTCCTTTTATTTCTGCAACGTAAATAGGAAAAGTATCGGAGTTATGTTTTTTAAACCACTCAACCCTTTCCTTAACGGTAAATTCCCACATGTTGCCAGTTGCTCGTCGGCTTCTAATAGCTTGGTTATAGATGGTTACAATTGAAGTCAGGTCTTCAAATAAAGCAGGGCGAATTTCTATATTTTGTTTCATTTGCATTTCAATAATAATAAGGAATAAAATTTATGATGTAAAATTATAAATTTTGATATTAAGAATGGTTCAAAACTACTTGATGACTCCAATTGGGCATACTAATTGGCAGTCGGTTCAGACTATACGTTCGGAATGATTAATCTTTTTACTCTGGCTGATATATCTCATAGCATCAAAATCCAATGTACAAATTTTATTACAAGCACCACATTCGATGCATTAATTTTGGAAGGGCTTAATTTTAATAGGTCAAATTGTTGCTGTTGGAATCATAACCAAAGCAACATAAGTGTTTACAAAATGCTTTTTTGTCGTTTAAGGCAAATCAAGGGTGGTTTAGAATGTTAAAATAGATTGCATTACCCACAAACATCCATAACATTTCGTTTTACTAATGTAATTTTTCCATACATCATAGCTTAGAGCAAACCACTATACATCACTTTAAACAAAAATTCAATTAATGTTTTTAATAATTATCATCAATATTATTCAGTATAAAATCCGTTAATTCTAACCTTTTCTATCTTTGCTCCTTATTTTTCAATTATGGAATCATCAAAAACTAAAACAGGCATCCTCCAAAAGATGCTAAACTGGACCGAGAAGGCAGGAAATGCTCTTCCACATCCTGGAACTTTGTTTGCACTGTTTGCAATTGGCACCTTAGTATTATCGGCAATTGGAGCCTATTTTGGATGGGAAGTTATTCATCCTGGAACCAAAGAGATAATACAACCAGTTAATCTACTTTCTCATGATGGAGTTCATAGGATTATCCTTGAGATGGTTGATAATTTTACTGGATTTGCCCCACTGGGCATCGTAATGGTGGCAATGCTGGGAATTGGAATTGCAGAGCAGAGTGGATTAATAAGTGCTATTATTAGATTGTTGGTGCTTAACTCACACAAGCAACTTCTAACTTTCATAATTGTATTTTCAGGAATCTTATCAAATGTTGCTTCTGATGTTGGTTATGTGTTGTTAATACCCCTTGCCGGGGTTATATTTATTGCGGTAGGGCGACACCCGATTGCAGGTATGGCAGCAGCTTTTGCAGGAGTAAGTGGAGGTTTTAGTGCAAACCTTGTACTTGGTACTGTTGATCCTCTGTTGGCCGGACTTTCAACTGAGGCTGCGGAAATTCTTGATCCCACATATGAAGTTAATCCCACTGCAAATTATTATTTCATGGTGGCTTCCACCTTTATTATTGCCTTTACAGGTACGTTTATAACTAACAAAGTTGTTGAACCAAGACTTGGAAAGTATACCGGTAAGGTAGATGAGAGGGAAAGCTCCGTTGAACACCTCTCAAAACTTGAGAAAAAGGGTTTATGGATGGCTGTTCTTACAATGGTAGTTATTGTGGTAATTACAATTATTGGTATTGTTCCGGATGATGGTTTTTTCAGAGGAGCAGATGGTGGTATTTTAACATCCCCATTAATAAAAGGTGTGGTTGCTATGTTATTCTTTACAGCAGGAGCAACAGGGCTGTCTTATGGAATTACAACTGGTGCTTTTAAGAATGATACAGATGTAATGAATGGGATGGCAGCATCAATGAGATCGTTAGCAACATATTTTGTGCTGGTATTTTTTGCTGCTCAGTTTGTGGCATATTTTAAATGGAGTAACCTGGGAATTATTTTGGCTGTTGAAGGTGCTGATATGCTTATGTCGGCTGATTTGGGGCTGATTCCATTGATGATATTGTTTATAATTTTATCGGCTTCCATAAATATGTTAATGGGAAGCGCATCTGCAAAATGGGCTATTCTTGCGCCAATATTTATTCCCATGTTTATGATTATGGGATACTCACCCGAGTTGTCTCAGGTTGTTTATAGAATTGGCGATAGCGTTACAAATGTAATTTCGCCTATGATGAGCTTTTTTGCGCTGATAATTGCCTTTGTTCAGAAGTATGATCCTAAAGCCGGAATAGGGACAATTATTGCCACTATGATTCCTTACTCAATTGCATTCTTCCTTGTATGGGTATTGCTGTTGGTAGGATGGCTGTTGTTTGGGCTACCTTTGGGACCAGATGCAGGTATTCATTATGTAATGCCACAATAGGCTATAGAGTTTGATTTATAGAAAAATGTCTTTTTAGTTTTAAACTAGGCTTATTTAGTAGGTTTATTGTAAAGAACAGGCATTTGGTCTTTCCAGTTATTCTAGTATTAAAAACAGCACTTCTTATGGGTGAAGAATAGATTTCATCTTCTGTTACTTCATCTTCATTTCCCATATTATCAGGCCTAACAACTACCCCTTAATAAAACTATTTATTCCGTTTGTAGTGACTTTGAACAATTTGATTCAAAAGAACCACAGTGTTCAGGTGTTTGAACTGTAATGATTTTGGTAATTGTCCAAACAATGAAATTCCATCGCCCAATAAAATAGGAATGGTGGAAATTCTAAGCTCATCAATTAGATCTTCTTTTAAGAAATGTTGAACAGTTTTTCCTCCATCAATGTATAAACTATGGTGCCCCTTTTTGTATATCTTGCTAAGAATTTCTTTTGGAGTACCATTTAGAATAGATACCTTTTCAATAAGTTTTTTAGGAATTTCACCAAGCGAACCGCTTAACACAAACACATGTTTTTTGTAAGGCCATTCACCATCAAAGCCTGATACAGTTTCAAAGGTTGTCCTCCCCATAACTATTGCATCAACCTCATCCATGAGGCTATTGTAACCCATATCATTATTTTCGGGGTTTGGTATTAAATTCAACCAATCAAGCTCTCCGTTTATTCCAGCAATATATCCATCTAAACTCTTTGCAACAAAAACGATGTTTCTATTTTTCATAATGGTATTTATTGTAGATAGGCTAGTGTAATAAATATACTAATTATTTGATGCTTTCCTAAGTAAAGCTATCCCTGACTGAGGTATATCAATACGGTTAACACCTTTCTTAAATGAGACAGATTGTTTTGTAATTAGGTTTCCGGTACAGTCATTAACCACAAGCATACCATGAAATGATGATTTAAAATCGACTACAACTCTTGTTGTATTTTTTGCATTGATTATATCAAGTTGATTTATTTCACTACCAATTGAAACAATCATATCTTCATATGTGGTTGTTATTTGATGATTTTTATTAATTGCTGTTAATACTGGATAGTTTGCTCCTGGGTTTGATGGTATAAAAGTTCCACCAAGTAGGATATGACTATTGTTGTTCCAGTATGCGAACCAATATCGTATCATATCCAGATGTGAATCAGGTACCTCACCCAGTTTAACAGAAAGTTGAGGTACACTATATAGTATGTTCAAAATTTGTAATGCAGCTTGTTCAACAGACTCTTCATGTCGCCAAATAAACATATCACTATGAACTGCTGTATTTTGGGAAAGAATTCTTAGGTTTGTTGTTTCCAATCGATTTGCCACAGCATTATTAGGACAATCTACACCACGAAACATATTACCGTATTTTCGCATTAAGGGACCTATGTATGGTTGCCTAAATTCAATAAGAATATTAGGTCTTGCGGCTGTTAACCTTTCAGTTATTTCAGTCATTAAAGCATCAGTGGCATCATTAACACTTGCATAATCACGACCGTTCTCTTCTGTGAGTTGGGTATCCTCACTTGCTGTAAACCACCCCATGAAATCAAGTTTAAAGCCATCCAAATTCCAGTTATTTAGTGCCGTCATATATGTATTAATTATAAATTCCCGTACTTCAGGATATCGTGGATCAAGTATATATGCTCCCTGGGATTCCCAATAACGTAGATATTTCCCAATAAACCTTGGGTAGTTTTTTGCCTTTTCTCCAATAAATGGTAGTGAATACCAAAGTAATAATTTCATATCTTCATTGTGTACAGCTTGAACAAAATCAACCATATTAGGTATTCGTTCAGGGTACCAATCACCAGTATATCTATAGCCTCGGTTACCATCAACTGTTTGCCAGCCATCATCAACAATGACAGCATCACAACCCAAGGACCGGGCAATTTTACATTCATTCACTATTTCATCCATACTAATATTCTGATGGTAACTGTACCAAGTTGAATACATTGGTTTTTTCGCATCTTCGGGCACATTCAGTGGTTTATATTCAGGTTTTTTTGCCCACCATGTTGCCACATCATCGATGGATTCATAGTATGGAAGTGAACGAGTATCAATTCTCAGGGTGATTGAATAATTTTTTGTAAGAGGCATTTTTTCTTTAAAAAGAGATATTTTTGGATGGAAACTAACATCTTCCTCTTTTAAATAACTAACAATTTCACTTTTGTTCAAAGCATCAGATAATGAGATGGTTATTCGATTATGTAATGCGTTATTATAGAATGATAATATTGGTGCATACCTTGTGGCCTTTGAAGTAATACCACTACTATAAAAATTTACTTTATCCGCTGACATACTAGGGTTCCAGAATCCCATAATATCAATAGATGGGAAATGAAATTGTATCGAAACTGGTGTTAGTTCAGATGGTGTTTTTGCCGTAAATGAAAATGTAATTAACTTAACACCTTCTTCTGGATTAAAAATTGTTTTTTCAACGGAGAAATTTCCAGTCTCACCTACAATTTTAATACTATCTGTATTTATTTCAAGCGGAGGTATTGGTTTTGTATCAGTAACTTCATAAGTTTGAACAGGCGTGTTGTTACATGATATAGAAGCAAACATCAATAAAGATGAAATTAAGCAGGTGAATATGTATTGCGATTTATTCATGATTTTGAAGGTTTCATATGGTGTAGTAAAAATATTAGCGATGTTTTTTTGTGAAATTCTTAATTTGAACTATTGTGTTCTCATTCAGGTTTCCATAGCTGAAAAATGAAATGCCATCTGCTCCACCAGCCAAAGCTGCATTAATTGCCTTTGATACACTATTTTGACCCTGAAGACTAGGCAGGTATAGGCCACAAAAAATCATTGAATTATCCCCAATGGCTTTTCTGTCTTCTTCGATGACTTCCCTTATCCAGTCAATATCTTCATTATAAAAATTATGATAAACCATCGGAAAATAGCAATCCAGATTCCAGTCTTTCCAATCTTGCCTTACCATATCAGCCGACATTTGTGGAGTTGGGAATACCGCTGCTGTAATTTTCATGTCCTTTCCTTTTACATGATTTCGAAGTTCATCAATTGTAAGATTAAGTTGATTTAACCTGAAATCTATCCAGCTTTTATTATTCCCTGGATCCTTAAGTTCGATGGGGTCAACTCCATATTTATCCTTGTATAATCCTCTCATATATGGGTGATATCCATAATCAAATTCAGGCATAATATGATCTTGAACAAGACCATATTTTGGTTGTAAGCCAACAGGTAGAATTACATCCACATAGCGGATATAATCCATATGAATTCCTTCCAGTCCATCCACCTCAGCCAAATCATCCATTCCTGATTTAATAAATTCCTGTACCTCAGGGAGGGCGGGACACATAAATTTATAATAGTCTACATATGCCTTTTCGTAGGCAAGTGAGTTGCCCAGCTGATTATAACTAAGCCAATGTGGTTTTGCATCGCCTCTGTTCATAGTCCAATACCATGCATGAACTTTAATATTGTACTGCTTTGCAATTTGTATTACTTTGTTTAACAAAGTTACATTACCTCCAAAAAGAAAACCCCTTATTCCGGCATCATCCATTTTTCGCATGATCCTTTCCCAGTCATAACGTTCATTATTTGAATTACCACCCATCCATGTCCAATATAAGGGAAGACCACCTTTTGACCATTGATTTTGGTTTACCTGAGGTAATTCGTTGATAAAAGTAACATATCCCCACATTTCCGGAGCATGCATATTTATTACACCCTGAGGAGACCATACCCAGTTATTTTCAGGATATCTCTTTCCTGTTTCGGGTTCTGTTTTTCGATTATATCTGCCATCTGCGAATTCATATTCCCACTCAACACGCGAAAAATTCATTCGCCAGGTTGTACCATTTACTGGTGAAAGAACAGATGTATCACGGTTTTGATAGATATCCCATGGTATGGCAAGTTCAACGGTCCATTTTACATCTGATGATGTTGTATCATTTGCCGAGCCATATATTTTCACTGCCTTTAGTAAACCTTCTGCGTTCCATGTAAGATCTGCACGTCCCCCTTTGTTATATGGTTTATTTAAATAAATATCAAGTACAGTTTCCAGAGTATTAATTTCTATTTCAAAATAATTTAGTCCATCTCCTGTTGGGTCAATAAAAACTTCAAAATCGTTATCGCGGTAGATTATTTCATCGTGATTTTCAAGATAACCCCAGATATCCTTTTCTTCCAATTCGGCAGCTATATACAGATAATTATCATCCCATAACATTTTCATTCTGCTTTCATAATAGGGCATGGAACTTGCCTTGCCTTCAATATCCACGAAAAAATCAGACCAGGGTATGGTTTTCCATACATCTTTATAAACATCACCATCAATTATTATGGTGCTTTTTGCTCTGAAACAATCATAATTTTTAGGTGATTGGGAATAAAGGAACGAGGTAAGTGAAATAAGACTCAGAAATAAAATGAATGGCTTCATAACTTATAATTATCTTTATCAAAAATATGAAAGTTATATTGCCCGCTATATGTTCTTAAACAAATTTTTCTCTACGTTGTAGATTGAACATTGCCCATAATAGAGCAACAGCTGATCCTACCAGCAGCATAATTCTGTTTTGAAAAATTATATTCGTCCAAATTGAGTAACTTATTTCTGTTGGAACTCTAAATGGATTTAAAAAGATGTTCCATTTATTGTAGAGTAAGGGCTCTGATAGAATCCAAAAGAATAATCCTATTATTACCATTATTACAGCAGCTCCGCTGGCATTTCGTACAATTGTTGTAAAAAGGAAGGCCAAACAAGCCATAAAAAATAAGGGAAACATTATTTGGTAAACCATCGAAAATACTTGTACTTGTACTAATGCAAATATTGAGAATAATGTCATAAGGAAAATCAATATAGCCAGAAGTAACATGCTGATGATAAAGCGCATTAAGTAAATTTTGTACCGGTAGTTTGGAATACTAAATACAATTTCAAGCATTCTGGAATCCTTATCATTTTGTATATTAAATAGTACCGGGTAAAACAACAATAAAAACCCAGGAAATATTAATGAATTGTATATATGTTCTTCGGAGGGAATGAAATCCGAAAAAAGCATAATCAGTGTAACCATAAGGTAAAATGCAATTGCGGCAATCATGAAATAAATAAACTTATTGGCGAAGATTATCTTCAGATTGTAGTTTATCATTCGAAATGCAATATTTAGTTTGTTCATCATATTACACAGTTTCGTTTTTTAGTAAATACAAATATGCGTCTTCAAGGTTTGCTTTAACCGGCATTGCTGTTTCAATGGGTTTTTCATCAGATAAACACCTTATTCTGATCATATCACCTTCGCGCATATGATGAATTATTACCATGTCATCCTTAGCGTTTTCGTATTCCTCAATACTTAGGTTAACAGTCCAGATTTTACTTTTTGCTATTTCTGCCATATCGATAGGCCTTCCCTGATAAACTACACCACCTTTTTTCATTACAGCAACCCGGTTGCATGAGCTCGCCACATCTTCAATAATATGGGTTGAAAAAATAACAATTCTTTCTTTACTTAACTCAACCAATAGGTTTCTGAATCTGATTCTCTCACGAGGATCCAGGCCTGCAGTAGGTTCATCCACAACCAATATACGTGGTAGGTGAAGTAAAATTTGTGCAATACCTATTCTTTGTTTCATACCACCTGAGAATGAACCTATTTTACCATGTCGGTTGTCGAACATATGCACTGCTTTCAGCACATATTCAATGCGTTCTGTTCTCTCTTCTGTGTTGTAAATCTTTTTCAGAATACCAATATAATTCAGGAAATCCCATGCAGTCATATTTTCATACATCCCAAACTCCTGTGGAAGATATCCTATCAAACCCTGAAGTTCTTCGCGATTTTCTTGAAGATCTAGTTCATTTATGGAAATCTTACCATAGCTTGGTTCAAGGATTCCACAAACAATTTTCATTAGTGTTGATTTACCAGCACCATTTGGCCCCAATAACCCAAACATTCCGTTTCCTATATTTAAATTAACACTCCGAACTGCTTTGAATGGGTTTTTCTTTTTGCCAATCACCGGGATGGCAATTACCATTCTGTAATATAATTTTCTGATGCCCTTAAACCACCCCTTAAGACGGTTGATATCAACATTGTTTTTATGGATTTTATTGGATGTATAAACTATTGATGTTATCAGATACCATATTACTCCTGATGGTATTACAAACCCAAGGTAAGTATAAATACTATAATAACTGTATAGAGCAATTGCAGGATATAGCCAATAGAATAAACCAAAGAGCAATTTAAATATAAGCCTGATTATCTTTGGTTTGTCTTCCTTTGTTAAGAAAACCTTTAGGGGTTTCAAAAGTGTATTTGTAAGAATATAAAACACAATCTGAAGTACGAAATACCAAAAGCCAGCCTCAACATGATGATAAATAAAGTAATATGCAAAACTGATTAGAGGCACTTGCCATATCAAACCAGTAAGAATGGTAGAGGTTGATGCTGCATTATGAATGCCTAGCCGTTTACGGATGTTTAGTCCTGATTTCCATTCTCTTATAAACCTACTATCCCAGTCGTAAATTTTTACAATATTTCTAATTTCTATATTCAGTGGTTCATCATCTGCAATTAATTTTTTAGAAGCATTTCGTAAACTTGTTTTGATAAAGAATATGGTTGCGGGAACCAGAATAACAGCAAGTATTACGTAAATTAATTGCCATACTTTACTGTCAACATCAGTATATATATAATATCCTGAACCTATCCAAAATGCCCACATTACAATTTTTAGAAATATATTTTGTTCCCTTATCCAATCAAGTGAAGCCACAAGTCCTGAATAGAAAGTTGGAATAAACACAAGTGTTAATAATGTGCTTAATGCCAAACCACCAATAACAGTTATTGCAAATGGAACCCCTATCTGGGTTACATATTCTGCCTTACCCATTGCCAATGGAATCAAAGCAATTATAGTTGTTATGGCTGTTATTAATATGGGCCTTACCCTGGCTAATCCTGCCATCATTAATGCTCTTGTTTGACGGTTTCCACGTTTTTGCAATACCCTGGTGTAGTCGATCATGATTATGCCATTGTTCACCACTATTCCCAATAGAATTAAAAATCCGGTAAATACATTGGCATTCATAATTGATGTACCTGTTAGTATTAATAATATAAGCGAACCAACTGCAGCCAAAGGAATTGAGAACATCATTACAATGGGCATTGTTGTGGATTCGAATACCGATGCCAAAATCATATAAATAAGCAATACGGCCATCAATAACAAGAAACCAAATTCACCCAAATTATCATCTTCATGAACAACCTCAATTACCATGTCAGACCCCATACTGATGCTCTCAATAATATCATCTACTTCGGAACGGGCAGCAATTAGCATATCATTATCATCATTTATCTCATCAAGAAACTCGTATGAAACAACAATTCTCTTTTCCTGGTTTGTTCGTTTTATTGTTGATAATCCGGTGGTAAAATTGAAGTCACTTATATTTTGTAATTCAAATGTAGATCCTGTTGCTCCGCGAACATTTAGGGTTTTTAAATCGGTTATATTTCTATCAGGAACATCATCCACACTATTTGGAGTTTTTATCTGTATATCATACTCTTCGTTACCTTGCTTTAGTACCGAGCCGCTTGAAAATCCAGCCTGGAATGAGTTAAGCTCGGTTAGTACTGATGTTAGTGGAATATCGTAAACCGACATAAGCTGTTTATCGAGCAATAATTGTACTTCAGGGCGTTTTTCAGGTAAACGGATATCAACATCCTTTATGGAACTTATCTGCCTTAAATAATACTCAACATCGCTGGCTTTGTTTTGCATTTGCTGGAAATCATTTCCTTTAATCAGAACTTTTTCTTTTTGTGTTCCTATTCCAAGGATATCAGCCATTCCATCTTCTTCATCAAATCCTCCGTTTCCAAATCTATTGCCAGATGAAGGTGCTTCCCAAGAAAATTCAGCCTGTTTAAAATCAGATAAACTTTCAAGAATATCATTTTTAATGGCAGGTATACCCATATTCCTTATGTCACGATAATCATCAACAAGGCTTATTGTTAATACGGCCTCCTCTTCATAAATCTGACTTAGAATATCCTTTTTCTCGGCCAGACTATCAAGTTTTTTCTCCACATCAACAATCAACAAGTCGGTATTTTCAAGAGTAGTTCCTCCTGGCATTGTTACATAAAGATTAAGCTCTTTAATTTCTGGTTCTTCCGATGAGAATGTGCTAATGGCAAGACTAAGTAGTAGTGCAATAAAAAATGCACCCAGAGCCCCTAAAATGACCTTCCCTGGATTTCTCATACTCATTTTAAGGAATACAAGATATAACTGGATAAGTCTGTTTCTATGTGATATCCTTTCAAAAACAAGTTCGTTGGATTGTCTTTTTACACTTAAGAACAAATAGGTAATCATTGGAATAAACAACAAGGCAACAGCCAGTGATACTACTAAAGTTGAAATTATTGAGACACCAATGTGTTTTCCAAGTAACCCAATGAAAAAGTTGGATGAAAAAACGAAGGGCAAAAAGACAGTAACTGTTGTTAAGGTGGCTGCAATTATTGACCTGGAAACTTCAGAGGTTCCCTGAACTACCGCCTTGCCAACTGGTAGATTTTTGGCTGCCAAACGATAAATGTTTTCAAGAACAACAACACTATTGTCAAGCAACATACCTATTGCAAGAGCCATACCGATAAGGGTTAGACTATTGATTGTTATGTCGTAGGCATAGAAAAAATTAAATGCCGTATAAACCGAAATAGGTATTGCAAGTGCTACAGCAACAACTAGTTTGAGGTTTCGCAGGAATATCCAAAGAACAAATATTGCCAGTAGCCCACCAATAATGGATAGCTCGATAATAAGATCAATGTTTTTTTCCATTATCTCGGCTGCATCGTTTTGTACAACAAGCTCAACATCTTTGTTTAGAAAATCAGCATTGGTGCTCAAAATCATATCCCGAACAGTTTCTGATAGCTCTATCATGTTTGCCTGTGAATCTCTGGTAAGCTGAATGGTTACTGATTCTTTACCATTAACGCGACTATATGATTCTTGTTCTTTTAACCCAAAGTGAATATTGGCTACATCCTTTAGTTTAACATTCTGTTCTTCAATTAATATTATGTTATAAAGCTGATTAACATCCACATACTCACATACTGTATTTACTGCATGAATACGGTTATTTCCGGTAACTTTACCCACATATGTTCTTGTTTGACTGTTGGCATTTATTGCCTGCCTAACATCGGCAGCTGTAATATTGTAGCTATTGCAAACATCCTCATCCAGAATAATATCGACTGATTTATCACGTCCTCCGAAAATCTCAGCATTTGAAATGCCATTAATATTTTTAAACTTGTTAATTATTTCATTTTCAACCACCTGCCGAACTCTATTAACACCGCCACTACCCCTGGCCTGAATGGTCATAAAAAGGTTGTTCAGTTGTTCAATGTCAAATTTAAAGGCCTGAACAATAAATTCTTCCGGCATCGATGGCGTTACTTCTTCCAGCTTTTCAGTAAGCTTTAAATAAGCAAGCTTAATATTTGCATCTTTATTGTAAGATATTCTGATTGTTCCTTGACGTTGCCCTGCATTGGATTCAATTTTTTCAACACCCTCAAGAGTTCCGATTGCACCTTCCAAGGGAATAATGGCCTGTTTTTCCATATAGGTAGGATCCACTTCCAACGAGCTTCCTACATTTACAAATAGAAATGGAATCTGAGCATTGGGATACAGCTCAACAGATAGCTGCTTGTAGCTAAACCACCCAAGCATTGTTAAGGCTGT
This sequence comes from Bacteroidota bacterium, assembly GCA_016845105.1. GTDB lineage: Bacteria > Bacteroidota > Bacteroidia > Bacteroidales > F082. The sequence continues at coordinate 70,194 of JAERTF010000147.1, forward strand.
AAACAGCATCGTTATCAGAACCTTTCTTTTTATTACAAAATCCATCTTTTACAAGGTTACTGATTTGTGATGATTACTTCTTTTCTACCCATTATTTTGTTTTTTGCACTCTCAAAAACATAGTAAACACAAGGAATTACTACCAATGTTAACAATGTTGAGGTAACTAGTCCTGAAATAACCGCTATGGCCATTGGCGACCTAAGTTCTGCACTCTCGCCAAATCCTATTGTTAGGGGAACTAACGCTAGTATTGTTGTAACACTTGTCATAAAGATTGGGCGAATACGGTTTTCACCTGCACGAATAACCGAGTCACGAATACTCATCCCTGCATCACGGAATTTGTTTATTGCATCCACAAGAATAATTGAGTCATTAACTGCAATTCCGGCAAGCATAATTACTCCAATCAATGCCATAATATTCAAAGGGTTTCCAAGGAAAAAGAAAGCCCACACTGTTCCAACACCTGCAAGAGGAATGGTTAACAAAATAGTAAATGGGTGTATAAGTGACTCAAACTGAGAAGCCATAACCATGTACACTAATATAATAGATAAGAGTAAAGCGAACCCCAGATTTGACATAGCTTCCTGACGTTTTTCCTCCTCCCCGATAATATTTATTTCATAATCAGGAGGGTAAACAATTGTTGAAATTACTGATGAAACTTCATTTACGACCTTATCAAATGATAATGATCTGTCGATATCTGCACTTACTGTCCCGATTCTATTTTGATTTCTTCGAATCAGCTGTTTTGGTGATGTTGATTCAACAATATCTGCTACTGCATAAAGAGGAACCTCTCCGTCAGATGTTCTTAAACTAATATTTTCAAATTCATATCTGGTAACATCGGGCATACTAATGGTAATATCATTCATTTCGCCCTTACTTTCATATTTTCCTGCGTTTTTACCTTCCAGAACATCCGTAAGCTGTGAAGATATCTGACTAACACTAAGGTTATTCATTGAAGCCTGATAGCGATCGATAACAACATCTATTTCCGGCGCACCTTTTTCAATACTTGTTCTGGCATTGTGCACTGATTCGATATTACTAATCTTTTCCTTTATTTCCTGTGTAATCTTTTCAATTATATCAATATTTTTACCTTTTACTTCAACCAGTAATGGTGCTGATTCTGTTCCCATGGTCGACATTAATGCTGTTTCGTCACGCATTATATTTATTTCAGCATCTATCATTTCAACTAATAGTTCACCGGTAACTCTAATTATATCTTCACTATGGTTTAGAGCTTGTTCGGCAAGAGTAATTTTCATGGTAGCTGTGTTTTCATTTTTAAAAACGGCCTTTTCGGAACTTACATCAACTTTGCCTATTGTGGTATAGATGGTTTCAATATCAGAACCAAAGTTATCATGTAAAACCTTTTCAATTGCTGTAACAGTTGATGCTGTTTGGTTTAGTTCGGTACCCTCATCAAGCTTCACTTCCACACTAAATTGTGATGTGCCACCACGAGGTAAATACTCGCTACCTACATAAGGGATTATAAAGTATGTAAGAACAACTAACCCAAGGGCTACAACAATAACAATTGCTCTAAAGTTTAAAATTCCAGATAACAGTCTTCCGTACCATCCAATTTTTATTGATTTAACACTTTTTTTGCCAACCCCTTTTGAATAGGCATAGTTAAATAACATTGGTATAACCAGTATTGCAACAAAGAGAGAGGCAAGTAATGAAAATGCTACTGTCCAGGCCTGGTCCCTGAATAACTCACCACTGGCTCCATGCAGATATACAATTGGCAAGAATACAACAATCGTAGTTAGCGTTGAAGCAACAATTGCTCCCCCTACTTCAGCAGTACCGTTGATAGCAGCCTCTTTTACTGTCATGCCGGATTCCAGATTACGGAAAATGTTTTCAACAACAACAATTGCGTTGTCCACAAGCATGCCAGCTCCCAGCGCGAGTCCACCAAGAGTCATAATGTTTAGGGTAAGTCCATTAAAGTACATTAGGTTGAAAGTGGCAATAACAGATATGGGTATTACAAAACTAATAATTGCTGTTACTTTTAATCTTCGTAAGAAAATATATAGCACAAAAACCGCCATTAATGCCCCAATTAATGCTGTTTCTTCAACTTCATTGATGGCATCATTAATAAATTGCCCCTGATTTTGAACTATGATAAATTCAAAATTGGGTAATGCTTTCTTAATGGTTTCGAATGTTTCGAGAAGATTGTCGGATGCAACAACAGTGTTAAACCCGGTTTCCTTATAAATTGAAAGGCCAAGGCATCTTTCTCCATTAATACGAACAATGTTGTCGGGTTTTTTATTGGCAAAAGAAACTGTTGCTATTTCCCGGAGCAACACGGGAGTTTTTTCAACATTTGACTGTTCCGTTGTTTGATTTGTAATATCTGAACTACTGCTTGTTTTATAGGTAATAACAATATCATTTAGCTGTTCGATATTATTAAGAACAGATACACCTTTAATTATGTATTTTTTACCCATTTCCACAATTGTTCCTCCACTAACATTGCGGTTAACATTTTGAATTTGCTGCACAATTTGATCGGCAGTGATACCGTGCGCATCAAGCATATAACTATTTGTTTCAATCAGAACCTCTTTTTCTTCAGAACCAGAGATTACAACATCGGCAATACCATCCAGCCTAATAAGCTCATTTCGGATGTAGTTTTCACCAACCTTCCGCATTTCATCCATATCAGCAATTCGTGAATTTTTCATGCCCACAATCATAACAGGTGTAGCATTGGGATTATGCTGACTTATGGTAAAATCTTCAATATCTGAGTTTTGGCTGTAGGCGGTTAATGCTTTTTGAAGGTCGAGGAATGCTTCATCCATATCTTGTTCCCAGTCGTATTCCACCGTTATTTGTGCCGATCCCACAATGCTTACTGAGCTTACCTGCTTAACCCCTTTTTGTCGCATTGCTTGAGCCTCAATATCTTCAATATATTGTTTTTCTATTTCTTCTGGTGGTTTTTCACCAGCAGTAATTTCAATAAAAATTCTTGGAGCATTTAAATCAGGAAGCAAATCAACGCCTAGGCGGCTAAATGATATATAACCCAACAAAATAATTGCAACAACAATCATTGAAACTGTTACCGGATAGTTAACCGAAAATCGTGTTAGTTTCTTCATGTTCTACTTTTTGATGTACATAAAATCATCGTATTTATAACAATTTATGCTGGATACATTATTTCACAACTTTTACTTTCGATTTATTTCTAAGTGTTTCAAAACCCACAGTAACAAGGTTTTCCTTTTCATCCAATCCCGAAATAACCTCCACTTTCTCAGGGTTTTCAAGTCCGAATGATATAATTCGTTCCTGTGCTATACCCTTATCCACAACAAATACTGTGTTTCCCCTTTGTTTCGATAGAATTATATCCTTGGGAATAACAATAACACCTTCTTTTTTTGCCACTATAATTTCTCCTTTCGCAAACATGCCAGGACGAAGAAGCAATTCGTTGTTGCTAATGCTTACAACTGCCTTAAATGATCGTGACTGAGGGTCAATTGCAGGGGAAATTTGAACAAGTTTTCCCTGGAGAGTATCATCAGGAATTGTGTAGTTCATTACTCGTACGTCCTGCCCAACACTTATCATGTCGATGTTTTTAACAGCCAGTTTAAGATCCATAATCAGCTTACCATAATCCATCAATTTAACCAGTTGGGTACCAACTTCAACCCTTGTGTTTGGTGTAATATATGGTAACTCTACTATTGATCCGCTAAATGGGGCTTTAATATTCATTTTCTTAAGTTTCAGAAGAGCATCATCATAGGAGTATTGTGCATTTACACTCTCTATTTCAGAGTTTTTTAATTCGCTCAAGGTAACACCTCCTTTTTCATAAAGAGATTTCTGTTTGTCAAGAGTTTGTTTTGAGATTTCAAGTCGGAGTTTTAGTGATTTAATCATAATATTATTCTCATACTCATCGTCTTCAATACGCACTATTTCCTGACCTTTTTTTACATAGTCGCCAAGTGCCCAGGGTTTTCTGGTGGCAGGGTTTTTCATCAGAACATATGTGCCTGAAATTTCTGATTTCAGAGATACTTCTTTAACAGGATCTACTGTACCTGTGGTAGATATGTACTCTTCAATGTAACCAGGCTTAAGTTCTTCAACTGTTACCGGAACACTAATATCCTTGTTAAGGTCTTTGCCTTCATCATCGCATGATACAAGAATAATTGCGGCTAAAAAAAGTATTGCTAATCGTTTCATAATGAACATTATTTTTCTGATGATATATTTACCTGAAGTTCTTTTGGTATAAATGATGTATTGTTTTCAAAATCCCAAAGAGACTGTACTTTCATATTAATTATTTCTAATCTGTAATTGATTAAGGCATTAACCAGTGCTGTTTTTTTCTCACTTAGCTGACTTTGGAATCTTTCCAAATCGATACTAGTGAGATCTCCATTTTTATATCTTTCCAAATTGATATCATATGTTAGCTGAGCATTTTTTTCATTTTGCTTTGCTATTTCAATTTGGTAAACAAGATTTTGCAGGTTCCGGTATGTTTTTCTAATACTTATAATAATATCATTTTTTTGATCATTGAGATCAATTTCCCGGGATTGAATTTCAATTTCGGCAGCCCTCATTTGAGCTTTCCTTTGCCCCCAGTCAAACAATGGAACGGCAAAGGTTATACCCACAGTAGGGCTGTTTGTTGGTTTATCATAAATTTTGGAAAAATTAGGATCGTTACCCATAACCCCAACAGAAAGGCTTACATCACCACGGAATTCATTTTGGGCAGATGTTTCGGTGAGATTGAATTCTGCCATTTTTAAATCGATATTTCGTTGTGTAAGTTCCAATCTTTGTGATAATCCATTATCGATGGCTTTGTCAAGATTAACAAAAACAAGTTTAAAGCCGATATTACTTTGTACTTCAATTTCATCAAAAAGCGACATTCCAATAAGTAGTTTGAACTGATCGCGGGCATTATCGAGTGCCACTTTTGCATTGTCAAGGTTAGACTCACTGGTGGCGTAGTTTAAATCGGCCTGCAGTAATTCTTCTTTTGCTGATAATCCGGCTTCGTACTTTCTCTGAATAATATCAAGACTTATTTTTTGATTATCAAATTCCTCTTGTGCAATGTCAACTGCTGTTTCTTGTTGGTAAACCGAATAAAAGGCTTGATTTACCTGATATTCCATATTTAGCATCTCAATTGCATAAGCCATGGTGGCTGTTTCCAGATTTAATTTTATTTTTTCCAGGTTTAACTTTAGCCTATTGTAGGTAAATAAAGGTTGGTCGTATTTCACAAATAAATAATTATTAAACCCCTTATCTGTAAACTTATCATTATTCGCTTCACTATAGTTGTCCTGGTAACCAAAGTTGTTTTGAACCGTAAGTAGTCCATCTGTTAACTTAATTGGTTGTGTAACCACAAAGCTGGCATTTGCACCTTTATTTTCGGATGTATACCATTGGGAAAACCTTTTATCATAGGATTGCTCGCGCGAGAAACTAACAGGAGTAATGTTTAATAGGAAATTTGACTTTAAACTAGCCAGCTGAGCATTAAGGTACTCCTTATTCATCTCCATATTCATCCGCGATTTCTGTATTGCGGGGCTGTTCAATATCGCAATATCAAGTGATTCTTCCAAGGTAAGAACCTTTTGAGCTGAAATATTTCCACTAACAAATAGAAGCATCAGCGCTGATATTGCCAGGATTGTAATTTTCCGTTTTTTTACGGTTGAACGTATCATAAAGCTAATCTTTGATTTAATTTTTAATCCATTTTACTGCATCTGCAAACACCATAGGCCCAACCGATTTATTGCTGAGTTCAACCTTTGCCGTTTCAGGAGTAATAAACCATGTTCCCATATAGTTCCATCCATTTTCCACATCGGCATCGGTAAAATTTAGTTCATCCTTACCACCCTCATAGTAAACCGTGAAATTGTAATCAGATTTCTTCGTTTGTCTTCGGCTTCTGCTCCAGTTTATATTAATCTTCTCGGTATGAAAATATACATCATAATATCCTTTTTCTGCAACCGGAGCATCCCAGGTTGCAACCTTATCATCAAGTCCGCTTTTGGTGTATGCTGCCGATCGAATATATTTTCCGTAAAAGCCACTCCTTAGAACCTGATTCCAGTTTGTAGGAGGATTCCAAAACCGTATTCCTGAATATTCATATCCCGGATCCATATTTTTATTTACCAGTCGTTTAAGATAACTCACTTTATTTTCGAAAGTGAACTTGAAGGTTGAATCCTCATTATCAATAACAATTTCCCCATCGGGAAGTGTTTTATCAAAAAGAGCACAATCTTTTATTCCTTCGATGGCTTTTGTTTTTCTTAACTGATCAAAAGAACCAAAATCATAGATCAAGGTGTTCGGAAGATTCTGAGAAATATGAGTGTAAATATTCATCCTCGCTGGTTCGGTCGAAAAAACAAAACCAACATCTTTTGCAGACTTTGCCGGGATATAAAGTTTCTTTGTAAAGTCGGGTTCAGCATTTCTGTCATTTTGTTCATTGGGGTTGTCCAAAAAGATATTTATAGTTACTACTCCATCTGTTGATTCGGGGTTTGCAATTTTAAACTTTACCTGATACTTTGTGCGCTCCTCTTCATGAACCTTGTATGTTTCAAGTCCTGCAATCATAAACCCCGGAAGGCTTTTGCCATAATACCAGTTATTAATTTCATTAAGAACCGACTCCCCAAACTGTAATCTCATAGCTGAGTCCAACGATTCAAGAGTAAATGAATGCCAACTGTTGTTCTCTATAAATTCATCAATAAAATCATTAAACTCTTCTTCACCATACCTGGCTCTGAAAATCGAAAACAGGTAATCGCCTTTTGCAAGAATAAGATCGTAAAGAGCTATTTCATCTTCATCATTTTCATCGGTTTTCCAAAATTTATCATAATCAGATAGTGGATCATCTTTCAACTCAAGGTTTATTTTTTCTTCTTTGCTTAAATCCTGAGAAAACCAGCGATAATTTGATACAGGGTTCGAATACCTATCTTTAAGGTATGCCTGAAGACTTAAGTTTACTGCCGGCCATTTGCTGCTACTAAGGTTGGTTTTAAAGGTAACATAATTTGGAAAAAAAGACATAGTATTTCTATCCATTCTATCAAACATATACCATTCAGTATGATTTGCCATGAAATTACCTCTGGTAAACCGTTTTAATATTCTGGATTGAAGTTCGGTGGGTGTGATTTCTTCTTTCTCACGTCTCATACTTCTCTCGGTACGACGTTTCCTTTTCTTTAGGTCTGTTTCTTCCATCATCAAGCCTTTTTCGGTATAGAATGTAATCTCAGGCTGTACCGCATCGCTCGTGATTGTCCACAAATGTTTATCGAGAAGAAACTGAACCGGAACTTCGGCCAGAGCAAATCTGTTGAAAGGATATGTAAACCCTATCTCAGCTTCATATTCATTTTTCAAATCGCGAATTACACCAGGTAAACTATCGTAAATATCTGTAAAATACTCGCTGTAGTAGTCATTTCCTTTGATTGTATAAATTCCGTACTCAACGGAATCAACATCAATTGATTTCTTCTCATAATCACCAATTAGCAGACTGATTTTTGGCAAAGGATGTTCGGGTGAAAAACTAAAATTACCAGTTGAATCTGTTTCAGCCTTTCCCTGTGAAATTGCCATCAAAGATGGTTTAGTGCTAACATCCAGTTTATATACTGTAAAATCTGGTGAATATGCCGAAGGGTTCTCGTTGGAAAAACTAACCCCTGAAATTGGATACCACAGTGCCTCGTTGGTTAGCAATACAAAATCCTGCTCTAACCATGCATATCTTTTTTTAAATTTAAAAATTTCAAAGGAAAAGTAATCTGTAAAATCATCCAGATTTTGATCCAGAAAACATGTGTTTTCATTTATTGTACCAGAATAATTAATTTGAATACTATTTGTTTGTCCCGGCAACACCTTGCTATCAGGAATGATTTTTAAAATTTGTTTATCACGAACATAATTTACATCCGTATTATCGATATTTATGGATTCAACTTTCAGGCCAGGGTTAAGGCTAAAAATTAATGTGTCAATGCTTGCCTCGTTATTGTTTTTTGATGAGATAATTGCTTTAACACTAATGTTTTTGTTTGAATGAATTAAGCTAAGGTTGCATGAATCAATAGTAATAACAGAATAGCTATGGTATTGATTATTAAGACCAATCATTTGTTTTTTCTCATTAATTACTTCAAGCTTATTATTTAAATAGGTGTAAATAAGCAAGGCTCCAACCAATAGGAAAATAATAGATATAAGTCCTGGCAAGAATTTAAATGATTTTGATTGTGGTAGTCTGTCGAGGCGGGTTATTGTGAAAAAAATAAGTGATAATCCAATAAAAAAGTAGATACCACGATGAATAATTGTTGTTTCCAGGTCGGCAAACCCTCCAACCGAAGATTTCATCATCGGAATTTGATACGCAATAAAATCGAAAATCTGATAAAAACGTGTATCCAGATAAAAAATAGATGCTGCAATATATCCCAGCAATATTATAAAAGTAATTGCCTGATTTTTGGTTACAATCATTAAAAAGAATGAGAGCCCAAGAACATAAACAAGTGTTGGAACACTAATTAGCAAAGGATAATAAAGATATTCCAGAATACCTTTTGCTGAATCGTTACTTAAAAAGGAAAAGCCGATTCCAATACTTAATATCAATACATTTAAAATAAAGAACACCAGTAGTATGCCAAGTGTTTTACCCAGTATATACTCGGCATTTGTCATCGATCTGGCATATATAACCTCAACCGTATCATTTTTTCTATCTTGTTTTAAAAATTCAGAAGCCAGAAAAACAGCCACAATGGCTTGACCCACATTAAGAACAAGTAGATTTACATATGGTAATGATGCGGGTAATGCTCTATAGATAAAAGGAGCGCCACTGTTTGTAAGGTTGGCAGCAATATTAAAAATTCCAATCCCAATTACCGATAACCCGGCAAAAATTCGGAAAAACCAACTACGCAACAATGTACGCATTTCGTAAATTCCAACTGTAGATATACTATTCAGACTAAATGCCACAATATATAAGGTTAATCTTTAAAATTCATTATTACCACTAACATATTCCATAAAATACACATACGCGTGTTCGAGGGTTGGTTCAATTTGATTAACACCTGCTATATTAGTGTTGTCAGCTACAAACTGAACATCCCAACCATCACCCGTTGGTATTGTGGAAATTATTGGGTATGTGTTTTTCAGTTCATCATAATCAGTACCCGAAACATTCACCTGAAAAACATGACCACGTGTATCTTGTATAAGATTTTCAGGAGAACCACTAAAACCAAGATGCCCATTATCAAGCAGAGTCATATTTTGGCAGATACTTGAAATATCCCCAACAATATGAGTTGAAAGAATAATTACAGCATCATTTTGACTAATATCGCTAAGGATATTCCTAAATCTGATTCTTTCTTCGGGATCGAGGCCGGTAGTTGGTTCATCCACCACCAATAGTTTGGGGTCACCAATTAGAGCCTGTGCAATTCCAAGTCGACGTTTCATACCTCCCGAAAGCTTGTCGGCACCACGGTCGCGAACATCGAATAGGCCAACTTTTTCAAGCCATAGATCAACTTTTTCCATTCGCAACTTCTTACTCTTAACTCCTGCCAAACGAGCAGCATAATCAAGAAACTCCCAGGTTTTTAGCTTTGTAAAAAAGCGAAAATCCTGGGGAAGGTACCCAAGTGTTTTTCTAATCTCTGCCCTATTGTTGGATATATCCCAACCATTTATAAGAATAGTGCCACTTGTTGGTTTCATAAGTGTTACTAGTATCCGCATTAGTGTGGATTTACCTGCTCCATTGGGACCCAGTAAACCAAACATACCACTTCCAATTTCCAGGTTAATGTCACTTAGAGCATGTTTACCGTTATCATATACTTTGTTAAGGTTTTGTATAGATATATTCATCCACTTTGGTTTTATTTATGGTTCTATCGAATTTACTAAATTATCTCTTTTTCGTTAATACTAGTTTTGTAAGTATAGAACTTTGAGAAACAAGGATTGTTGCATTTTCGTTGCGTTTTATTATCTGGTTTGACAATTGGCAGGTAAAATTGGTTACACATTGTTAGTTTTATAAATTGATATCATTAATATATTCTTCGTCTTCAAAACTAAATTCAATTCCCATTGCTTCTTCAAATTTAGTTTGTTTAGTAACTTCTTCGGTATTAAATGGAATATCATCTATGGTGCTTTCTTCTTCAAATGAAAAGTCTGCCACAGCTGACTCAATATTGTTTTGTGATATAATCTCTTTTTTAGCTGGTTCGCTGCTTGACAAGGATCCTGAATAAAACTTTATTGTTGTGTTTAAGTGTAGTGATATTAGAACGGTTAGTGAAACGATCAGTAGGCTATTTATAAAATTTGTTTTCATCACGTTAGTTTTTGTAGTTGTTATTTAATGGCAAAAATATGGTGATAAACTACTAGTGTAAATCATAATTAGGTGAATGGCGTACTTTTTTCGGTGAGTGGGGAAGTGATTGTGGTTAATGGGTCTGTAAGGATATGTAGTTATCAACTTTTTGAGCTAAATGATGGATCTATGAGATCAAACCAGGTATAACCTATGGCAAACTCATATAGTTCACTTTGTGAAAATTTGTGTCTTCTTAGAGTTCTCTGTACTAAAGCCTTGGTTCACCAGTCTATAGTTATTTCACAGAGTAGCTCAAAGAATATACTACTTGATTAAAATAAGAATACATCTAATTAACTATTTTTGTATTAAATACATAAAAGATGTCAAAAAAACTATCGAAGAATATAAATTTTTTTGAGGATTATTGTATTCTTGCTATTGTGAGTCATTTAAAGGATTACACATTGTGCTATCATATTAATAATGAACTAAAATTAGACTTTATTAAATATGAGGATTTGGTTTTTGTGGACAAATCAGGCACTGAAAGCACTTATTCATGGTATTATTATAGTGATAGAATAAATAGGTCACTATATTATTTAATTGGAAATAAGGATGAAGGGAGCGTACTGATTCCATCTCACAAAACGGTTGACTATTTTCTATTAGTTAAAGACCCGGTAAATACTGCACTTATTAAAGATATTGGCCTTAATCTAAGAAAGATTCCAAATATAACAGCCGTTTTTGATATGGATCTTGAAAAAACCAAGGATATGGCTTTGATTCTTGAATCAATAGAACTTCATGAATTGGAGCATGTTAGAAAAAGAAAAGGGTAGGTGTGTTTATCCGAAAGAAACAAAAAGCATAATATTGCGTTTAATTTTAAAATGGGCATTACAAAAAACATAAAACAATATATTGACCATTATGATGAATCGGAGTTATTCTCAATGCTCAAAGTAGCTGGGAAAAAACTTGGTTCACAAGTGGTTCTTTATGTATTAATTTTGTTTACTCTAATTGGAGATTCTAAAATACCTGTTAAAGTGCGATTTGTTTTTATGGCAGCCATTGGGTATTTAATACTACCAACGGATTTGATTGCTGATATTTTGCCTGTTATTGGTTTTACAGATGATATTGCATTTTTAACCTATGTAATATCTAATGCAACCGAATATATTACACCTGAAATTAAAGAACAAGCCAGGGGAAAAATGGGAAAATGGATAAAAACAGATTCTAAAGAAAAAGAAATATAGCGATCCAAAAAGTATTCTAGATAGTTGACTTAAACTGATCTAAAAACCTAATGTCGTTTTCAAAAAACAGGCGAAGATCGTTTATTTGATATTTGAGCATAGTAATTCGCTCTATGCCCATTCCGAATGCAAAGCCTGTGTATTTTTTACTATCGATTCCACATAGTTCAAGTACGTTTGGGTCTACCATGCCACATCCCAGTATCTCAACCCAACCCGTGTATTTGCAAATATTACAACCTTTTCCACCACAGATATTACATGATATATCCATTTCTGCTGATGGCTCAGTAAAAGGAAAATAAGATGGGCGAAACCTGGTTTCTGTTTTTTCACCAAATAGTTCTTTGGCAAAGTAGTAAAGCGTTTGTTTTAGATCAGCAAAACTTACATCGGTATCAACATATAGCCCTTCAACCTGATGAAAAATACAGTGCGCTCTGGCACTAATGGCTTCGTTACGGAAAACTCGCCCTGGTGATATTGTACGTATTGGAGGCTCTGTATTCTGCATAACCCTAACCTGCACCGATGAAGTGTGAGTCCGCAGTGCAATATCAGGATCTTTTTCAATGAAAAAGGTGTCCTGCATATCACGTGCAGGATGGTCGGCCGGAAAATTTAACGCTGAAAAATTATGAAAATCATCTTCAATTTCAGGGCCTTCGCTTACAGTAAATCCAATTCTGGAAAAAATATCTATGATATCATTACGAACAATAGATAATGGATGTCTTGTTCCCAAGGGGGATGATGATGGAAGTGTGAGGTCAGGTTTATCTTGAGATTCAGCAACACTTTCAAGACTTTCTTTAAGTGTAATTATTTTGTCCTGAATAGCATTTTTTAAACCATTCATTAATTGACCAATTTCTTTTCTGTCGGCAGGTGCAACGGTTTTAAAATCGGCAAATAAAGTAGTAATAATTCCTTTTTTGCTCAAATACTTTATTCTAAAAGCTTCAATCTGGTCGATGCTATCAGCATTAAATGCCTTAACTTCTTCAAGTAACTTACCTATCTTATCCTTCATCGAAATACTTTATTATTTCTATATACTGTAACTACCTATTCAACAATCTCAATTGTCATTGTAATAGGTTTAACCGGGGCATCACCTCTGCTTGTTTGAACTGCTGCAATTTTATCAACAACATCAAGTCCCATAATTACCTCACCATAAACAGTATAACCACCATCAAGATGTGGTGTGCCGTTGTTATTTTGAACAATATAAAACTGACATCCTGAAGATCTTTTTTCGGGGTTTGAAGGCCCGCCAATTCGTGCTGCCGCAAGTACGCCCTTTTTATGACTGTGATTAGGAAGTATTTCGGCTTCAATGGTATATCCGGGATCAACTTTGCCATCCTTATTATGTCCACCCTGAATCATGAAATTATTAATAATTCTGTGGAAGTATGAACCTTCGTACCAGCCTTCATTCACTAGTTTAATAAAATTATCGCGATGAAGCGGAGTGTCGTTATAAAGTTTAACTGTTATATCACCCATTGTGGTGTGAATTATGGCAACAGTTTCAGGTTTTTCAGTTTGTGCTACTACTAGCATGCTGGTTAATAATCCAAAAACAAGAAATAAATTTTTCATTTGATAGTATTTAAATTTGAACCGCAAAATTAATAAAATTGATGAATGAGTATTTGTGTTTGCCAGGTTGTGAAATTGTGGTTTACTAGATGTTTACATTTTGCGTTGCTTCGTGAAAACAAATACGACACAGTGGTTCATATGCCTCGGTTTCCCCAAGCACAACTAGGTTATCATCTTTAACCGTTCGATGTGAGTAGCTCGCAAGATTTCCACAATTCATACAAATGGCATGTACTTTGGTAACATATTCAGCAGAAGCCATTAAGCTGGGGATTGGCCCAAAAGGTTTTCCCAGATAATCCATATCCAAGCCAGCAACAATTACCCGTTTTCCCTTTGCAGCAAGCTCATTACAAACACTTACAAGCTCATTGTCGAAAAACTGAGCTTCATCTATCCCAACAACCTCAAAATCTTCAGCGTAAAATAGTATTTGAGTTGCACTTTCTACCGGAGTTGAAGAAACGGAATTTGAATCGTGTGAAACAACATCATCATCATCATATCGTGTGTCGATGGCAGGTTTAAAAATTTCAACTTTTTGTTTGGCAATTCGGGCACGATTAAGTCGACGAATTAACTCTTCTGTTTTTCCTGAAAACATTGAACCGCAAACAACTTCTATCCAACCCGACTTAACAGATTTATTATGGTCTTTTTCAAGAAACATAAGCTAATTATTGATATTCTTTTTTACTTTTGAACAATAAACCAAATAGTTAATCCTGTGAAATAATTACAAGATAATTTACGTTTGGCTTCACAAAAATAAGAACTTTTAATCAATGGATAAGGAAAAAGTAATAATCAGATTAAGTACACAGATTGATACTCTAAAAGCACATATTAACAGGCTCAAGCGCGAAGGATATAAAGTACATTCATTGGATGTTGATATGCTTAGGCAGAAAACAATAGAGTTCTATGAACAAGTTTTTGAACTTGAAGAGCTATTTGAAGATAAAAATGAAGCTCCTGTAAAAAAGACCCCAGTTGTTGAGCAGGATCTTGTTAAGGAAATATCAGAAGATGTGGTAATTGTTGAACCAAAAAAAGAAGATATTCCTGTAGAGATTAATAACCCCGAGGCAATTGATGAAACACAGCCCGAAGTAGAAGAGCCAACTCCTGAACCACTTAAATTTGAGCCTAAAAAAGATCATAAAGAAAAAATTGTTGAAGAAATTCCTGAACCCAAAATAGAAGAAAGCAAAAAAGAATCGAATGAAAATACTACAGAAGTAAAAAAAGAAGAAAAAGAGGTCATCAAAGAAACACCAAAACAAACAACCTATGATTTATTTTCAGAGGGTATAGATAATAATGTAGTTGAAAAATATACCACTAGTGATGAGCAAAGTATTGCTGAAAAGATGCAAAAATCGCATATTTCAAATATACGTGAAGCCATTGGTATAAACGAAAAGTTTTTGTTTATCAATGAACTGTTTAATGGCGATATGGGAAGGTATAACAAGATACTTGATGATATAAACGATCTGCCAACCAGGCATGGCGTTGAAACTTACCTTTTTGAATTAAAGATACAGTTTCAATGGGCCGATGACAATGAAGCTTACCTAAAGCTGAAAGAGCTTATGGAAAGAAAATTTTCATAAACCACAAAGCCATTGGAAATAAACCGACACAGGCAAAACATACTACTCAACAACTAAATTAACCATGGGTTTCTATAGCCGTATATCAAAATATTACAACAATATTTTTCCACTAAATAAAGCTCAAATATCATTTGTGAAAATGTGCATGGATGCTACAACAACACCAACCAAAATTCTTGACATTGGGTGTGGAACTGGTAATCTATCTATTGAATTATCCAATGATTTTACACAAGTTGTTGGCATTGACACCAATGAAGAGATGTTGGAAATTGCAAGATTCAATGTTGAGGGCAAAAGTACAGATTTCAAAAATATAAGCATGATGGATATTGACAATGCTTATAAGGCAAGGAGTTTTGATGTGGTACTCTGTTTTGGTAATACAATAGTTCATTTGCATGACTTAAATGAAATAGAATTGTTTTTTAAGAAAACTAAACAACTACTCATCCCCGGGGGCAAATTTTTATTTCAATTGATTAATTACGATAATGTGCTCGACAATAATCTAAAGGGTCTTCCTACAATAGAGAATGAAATAATCAAGTTTCAACGGAATTATTCAGTAGATGAAAAGGGCTTAATTAACTTCTCAACAAGTCTCACGATAAAGGAAAATAATGAGGTGCTCGAAAGCAATGTAAAACTCTATCCAATTCGCAAGCATCAAATTGAAGGAGCTTTAAAAAAATCTGGTTTTGAAAATATTATCGTGTTTAGCTCCTTTAAAAAAGACCCATATAAGCCTGTAAGCTTGCCCTTGGTTTATGAGTGTTATTGATACAAACAATGTAATTCAAACTCAAAATAATTGAGATGGAACAACCGGTATAGTTTATTTGTTGTCCTATTGTACGGATGAAGATCTTTTAAATAGTATCCATTTCAAATACTATATTTGTTTGCGATTAAATACAGAGGGGACGGAACTGGTGTTCCACCTGGTCTTCAAAACCAGTAGCAGGCGGATAACACCGGCTGTGGCAGGTTCGATTCCTGCCCCCTCTGCTTTCTTTTGATTATATTGAACTAGTTTATTATTGTGGAAGAATTGAGGAAAATACCTGGTGTTGACACCCTTTTAAACCATATTGAGATTAAGAATCTCATACCCAAAAGCAATATGGAACTGGTTAAATATTGTATCAGACATGTTATTAAAGAGTTAAAGCTGGAAATTAAAAAGGGGTCAAAACTCCCAGAGCAAGAGATTATAATAGGCCGAATTACCAAAATGCATAGTGACCTAAGTCAAAAACACCTCAGGAGAGTAATAAATGCTACCGGTATAATCAACCATACAAATTTGGGACGAGTCCCTTTTTCACAAGCGATGCTTAGGGAAGTAATGGATAGCTTAGTTGGATATAATAATCTGGAATTTGACCTTGATACCGGTAAACGTGGATCGCGTAATTCTCATACTACTGATATACTGAAGTACCTGACCGGTGCCGAAGATGTATTGGTTGTTAATAACAATGCAGCAGCAATAATGCTTATACTAAGAGCATTCGCAAAAAACAAAGAAGTAATTGTTTCAAGGGGCGAACTAATTGAAATAGGAGGATCATTTCGTATACCTGATATACTTGCTGCTTCGGATTGTATTATGGTTGAGGTCGGAACAACTAACAAAACCAAAGTCTCTGATTATCAAAATGCAATTAACAGGGAAACAGCTATACTGCTTAAAGCCCACCGATCTAATTATACAATACAGGGCTTTACTGAAGAAGTAACTTTAAAGGAGCTTGTCACCATTGGTAAAAAACATAGTATACCAGTTGTTTATGATATGGGTTCGGGATTATTAAAACAAACTGCTTTCGTTGGGTTTAAAAATGAACCCGATGTTCAACAGTGCTTAAAATCAGGGATTGATTTGGTATGCTTTAGTGGAGATAAATTATTGGGAGGACCCCAGGCAGGTGTTATTGCAGGGAAAAAGAAACTCATAGCAATGCTGAAAAAAGATCCAATGTTACGTGCTTTGCGAGTTGATAAGATTAACACTGCTTTTTTGGAAACCATATGCTCCTATTATGTTAATTATGATGAGCTGGTAAGTAAAAACCTCTTGTTTCGTACCCTTGTTCAAACTCCAAAGGAGCTAGAACAAAAGGCGTTTGATATTCAGCATAGGTTAATGAAATCGGGTATCGACACAAAAATTCAAGCCAACAAAGGACAGTTTGGGGGTGGTGCTTTACCCGGCGAAGAAATAGATAGTTTTGCTCTTTGTTTGTCGTTTGAAAAAGGCTCAAACAAGCAGCGTTCGGGTTTGGCAAAAAAAATGCATAGTGCATTGCTTAAGCAGTATATTCCTTTATTGAGCATACTTAAAAAAGGGAAGATATATTTTGATGTTCTAACATTGGTTGAAGAAGATAACGACACCATAGCCAGAATAATAAGCCTTACCTATCGTAATTTAATTTATTAATGCAACATATAATTATAGGTACTGCCGGACATGTTGATCATGGTAAAACAGCCCTTATAAAGGCCCTTACTAATATCGATTGTGATACTCATAAGGAAGAAAAGCAAAGGGGTATAACCATAAATCTTGGATTCTCACACCTTGTACTACCCTCGGGTGATTCGCTGGGGATTATTGATGTTCCAGGCCACAAAGACTTTATTAAAACCATGGTGGCAGGAGCCTTTGGTATCGATATAGTATTATTGGTAATTGCTGCTGATAGCGGAATAATGCCTCAAACCAAGGAGCACATAAACATAATAGAAACTCTAGGAGTAAAAAAGGGAATTGTTGTACTAAATAAGGCTGATTTGGTTGATGAAGAAACACTTGAGCTTGCCGAATTGGAGGTAGCTGAATATCTCGAAGGGTCGGTGTTTGAGTCTGCTCCAATTGTAGCCGTATCATCACAAACACAAAAGGGAATTGAGCTATTAATTACTGAAATAGAGAAGCTTATAGCAGAACTGGATGATCGCAAGACCAGTGATGTTTTTAGAATGTACATCGATAGGATTTTTACTGTTAGTGGAGTGGGTTGTGTTGTAACCGGATCGGTACTTGGTGGAATATTAAAAACCGGAACAACCCTTTATCTGGGTCCGGATTTAAATAAGAAGCTTAAAGTTAGAACCATTGAGCGGCATGGCGAAACTGTTGGCGAAGTACAGGGTGGCGATCGAGCTGCTCTTAATCTTACCGGATTAAAAATTAATGAATATTCTAGAGGAATGCTATTATCAAATAAGATCCTCGATAGTACACAGCTAATTGATGCACAAATAAATATGTTTACAGACGAGCATATTCTTGACATATGGTCGACAGTAATTTTTTATTCAGGCACATTTGAATGCTCGGCTAAAATGCATTTACTCGATAAAGATCAACTGGTAAAAGGCGAAATAGCCTTTGCACAATTGCACCTCGACAAATCTGCTAGCCTGGTTGCAAACGATAAGTTTATTATCCGTAACTCATCAAACACAATTAGTTTGGGTGGTGGCGAAGTTTTGGATATAGCTCCATTACATCATCGAAAAAGAACAGCAAAACTGATTGGCAACCTTAATAACCTTGCCAATGCTATTATTCATAGTAACAAACTGTTTGATGTTATAGATTATGAAGTTCAGAAAAAAGCAAAGCCTGTTTTTATAGGTGATCTTGCTGAACAATATGGTAGGCCTGAATCGGTTATAATGGAGGAGATTAGCAACCACAATAAAGGAACAATTCATATTTGTAACAATGATGACAAGGTTGTAATTATTAATGATGAATTTCATAGAAAGTATTATGCTCAGATACTAGAAATACTTAAGCATCATCATCTGATTAATTATCTACTTGAAGAAGGTTTAGAAACAACCGATTTTATTGGTAAAGTTAGTATCAGAGAAAAGGAATTGGCCAGACTTTATATCGAATCGCTGGTTGATCAAATGTTGACTGATGGTGTAATTAAAAGGGTTGGAAGTAGTTTATCGATTAAAAATCATCAAGTTAAAGTGGATGCCAAAAGCAAAGAAATACTGGATTGGCTAAAAAAGGATATATATAATTATGGCAGGCATACCCCGTTGATGTCTGAAGTTGAAAAAACAGCAGTTGGTAAGAATGTAAGCAAGGAACAGGTGAAAATGTACCTGAAGTACCTTGTGAATACGAAGGAATTGTATTTTTCTGAAGGTGAATATATTCATCATGAGCATGTTCGTGAAGTGGAACAAATTCTACTTAAAGAATTGGTTAAGCGAGGACAGGGTATTAATGAGAAAGATTTTCGATTATTGGTTAACAGTTCAAAAAACTTTGTTAAAACAGTTACTCGCATATACTTACAATTGGGATATGTTCGTCAAGATGGTTATTATATCAGAATTACAAAAGAGGGTGAAAAACAAGTAAAGTAAACCTGGATAATCCAACTATTTTTAGGTTTAGGCTGTCTATTGTTAGATACAGTTAACTAGATAAAAACATTTTCATCAAAAAAATAATATATTTGTAAGTTAGTATAAATCTTAAATTTAAACTTTATGAAAAGAATCCTACTCTTTGTTGGTTTGTTTATGGCTACAATTGGCTATTCTCAAACAAATCTCACCACTGCTGTAGATTTTACAGCAACCGACTTCAATGGGAACGAATTTAATTTATTCGAAATCCTTGATGGAGGACAGCACGTGTTGATTGACTTTTTTGGCACCACATGACCTAGTTGTACAAGCACCGTTCCTTATTTAAGCGAGGCTTACGAACAATTTGGCTGTGGTACAGCTGATTTATATGTTATTGCAGTTTCTGGTTATGGAAACGATACCGATGCCGCCTGCATTTCATACTGGGAAACACATGACTTGGTTTTCCGCGGAATTAGTAAAGATGGTGGAGCCCATCCTATTTGCAGTACATATGGGATTGGAGCATACCCAACCTATATTCTCATAGCACCAGATTATGAGATTGTGGTACAAGATATATGGCCGGTTAATAATGCTACAACATTTACTAATATTTTTACCAATAATGGCCTTTCACCAGCAACATGTTATCCTTTAGCTGCAGTTTTTGATGCTGATGATGCTGAACCATGTGAAGGAAGTATGGTTGGTTTCAACGATATGTCGGAAGGTGTACCTATTACATGGAACTGGACATTTGAGGGTGGAAATCCTGCTACCTCAACCGAGGAAAACCCAACTGTTACTTATGACAATGTGGGTGTATATGATGTTGAGTTAACAGTTCATGATGGTGTTACTACCGTTACTGAGACAATGGAAAATTATATTTCTGTTTCGGAATTTCCAAACACAACTTTAGATCCATTTGACATAGCATGTATTCAGTGGGAAGAGCTGGAGCTTACCGGTGGTTTACCTGCAGGTGGGGTTTATAGTGGTGATTTTGTTGAAGATGGTATTTTCCATCCAGCAACAGCTGGTGTTGGCGACCATGTTATACAATATTCTTATATAAACGATGAGGGCTGTGAGGCCAGTGCCGAAGAAACCCTTACTGTAGATGGCTGTGTTGGTCTTGTTGAGAGATCAAAAGATGGCATAAAAATATATCCAAATCCAGCTACAGAATTGGTTAATCTAACTTCAGAGAATAACATAATAAATGTTCAGGTATACAATAATATCGGACAACTTGTTATGGAGCAGAAAGTTGATGGAAACTCATGTCAGCTACATATTTCTGACCTAGAGTCTGGAATTTATTCCATAAGAATTGGAACAGAAAACAAGAATATAATGAAACAACTTGTTATCGAGTAGTTTTAAATAAAGTAATATGAGGCTGTTCCGTTTGGGACAGCCTTTTTTGTTTTTCAGAAGGGTTGAAATTGTTATTCGTATTAATCTATAATCGCAAAATCAAGTTGCCGTTTTTCCATGTCAACATCCTTAACAAGCACATTAACCTTATCACCAAGGCGATATATATTACCTGATTGTCGCCCTATAATCCTATAATTATCTTCATCAAGATAGTAATAGTCATCTTTAAGCTCATTAAAACGAATTAAACCTTCACTTTTTGAAACAACTAATTGCACAAATATTCCCCATTTGCTTACACCTGAAATAACACCATCAAATACCTTTCCTTTTTTATCCAGAAGAAATTCCACTTGCTTGTATTTTATTGAATCACGCTCGGCCTGTGTTGCTCTTTTTTCCATCTCCGAAGAGTGTTTACACATCTCTTCATATACATCTTTATTTGCCGATTTTCCACCTTCAAGGTATTTTTCAAGTAGTCGGTGTACCATTAGGTCGGGGTAGCGTCTTATGGGTGAAGTAAAGTGTGTATAAAAAGGGAATGCAAGCCCATAATGACCAATGTTGTCGGTTGAATAAATTGCTTTTGCCATTGTTCGTACGGCTATGGTTTCAATCATTGTTTCTTCACCTTTACCGTGTATTTTTTCAAATAAATTGTTGTAAGAAGAGGCAAGTGTTTGACGTGAGCTAACATTTAAATTATAACCAAGCTTCTTAAGAAACTGAACAAAAGTATTTAGTTTTTCGGGGTTTGGTTCATCATGTATTCTGTATACAAATGTCTTAGGTTGCTTGTTTTCCTTTTGCTTACCAATTTTTTCGGCCACACGTTTATTTGCCAGTAGCATAAATTCTTCAACAAGATGATTTGCTTCTTTTTGTTCTTTAATATATGTCTCTATTGGCTTTCCTTTTTCGTCGAGTTTAAACTTTACTTCTTCTGAATTGAAATTAATGGAGCCATTGTTAAAACGTTTTTTCCGAAGCAGTGTAGCTAGAGCGTGCAGTATATTAATTTCTTCCGAGTATTCCCCCGCTCCCGATTCTATGATTTCCTGTGCTTCTTCATAGGTAAAGCGTCGGTCGGAATTTATAATTGTTTTACCAAACCATTGTTCCAGTACTTCAGCTTTGTTGTTCATAATAAACACCGCCGAAAATGTTAGTTTATCTTCATTGGGACGAAGGGAACAAACCTGATTTGAAAGTACTTCAGGAAGCATTGGAATAACCCTATCGACAAGGTAAATTGATGTTGCACGTTTAAGTGCTTCATCGTCTAGGGCAGTTCCGGGAGTTACATAATGGCTAACATCAGCAATGTGAATCCCAACTTCATAGTTTCCGCTTTCAAGCTTCACCAAAGATATTGCATCATCAAAATCCTTGGCATCAAGGGGGTCGATGGTAAGGGTCCATGTTTTTCTAAAATCTCTTCGTTTTTTAATCTCCGAGGAAGATATTTTTGTTGGTATTCTATCAGCATCTTTTTCAACATCTACTGGGAATGACAATGGGAAATCATAATCGGCAAGGATTGATTTCATTTCCACATCGTTATTTCCGGGTGTGCCAAGCACCTCGGTTATTTCACCAAAGGGGTTGTTTGAATGTTCGGGCCATTCGGTTATTTTAACAATAACCTTTTGTCCGTTTAATGCCTTGTTTGTTTTATTAATTGGCACAAAAATATCATATGGCATCGATTGGTTATCGGCTATAACAAAGCCAAAGTTTTTGCTCATTTCCAGCACTCCAACATAGGTGTCTTTCGTTCTTTCCAGCACTTCAACAATCTGGCCTTCTGGCTTATGACCCTTTCGCTTTGGAAAAATTAACACTTTTACCTTATCTTCATGTAGCGAATGACCAAGGTTATTTGTGGCAATATAAACATCTTCACCACCATCTTCAGGAATTATATATGCTTTTTTTGTTTTGAGCATATCCACAGTTCCTACGATGTGTTTCTTTATACTTGAAAGCTCCTGAACTTTTTCAGGGTTAAGCATATACTTCCCTCTTTTTATCTCATTAAGGCTTTCGTTTTGTACAAGTTCGTCAATAATTTTTAAGAGTAAATCACGGCCGGCCTTATCCTTTAATCCTATTAAATGGCCAACTTGTTTGTAGTTATATGCTTTAAATGGGTTTTCTGTAAATATACTAAGTATGATTCCGGTAAGCGCACTTACTGGTCTTTTTGTTTTTTTCTTTTTCATTTTTAAAATTTAATTGCTTGTAGTTAGGTTATAACAATAGCCTTACCACAAGACTGTTCTTGTGTTCAATTTTGTTTGTTAGTTGTATGATAATTTTGGGTAGCGTGGTAAGTAGTTTCAATTATTTGGCAAAAGTAGTAATAAAAACTAAATGCTGTGGCCAATAAATTTTATATATTTACTTATGGAAATTACATGATGCTTTAAAAGTGATAAAATCATAGATGACTCAAAAAAAAATCTCAATTAATGATTTATTAGATTTAATCGAAAAAAGATCTTTTGATCCAAAAATTGAAAATAATTATCCGGAATTAGTTGAAGAACTTTATAGCCTGAAAATCACAACCTTACCAAACAAGTATATTTATTATTGGGATTTTTAAAAAAAAACCATAAACCATCACAGAAGTAACAATATTGAAAAAATCATCGGTTATTCAAAAGATGAAATATCATTTAATCTTTTATATGACAATATTCATCCGGCAGACAGGCTTATAATATATTTAGCAACAATTAAAAGTGTTTATTATGCTGACAAAAAGTTTAATAATCTACCATTTGAGAATGTTTTTATGATGGATTATAGATTTAAAAAAAAGGATGGAAAGTATATTCGAATAATGCGAGAAACAGGAAGTGCTATAAACGATAAGTTGGGGAATATGGTTTTTTCATTTGCCATACATACTGATATATCTCAAATTAAGGATAATAATAAAATTGGGTTAAGTTATCGGGGTAATAGCTCGGAAGTCTGTTTTCCGGATGATGAATTACTCAATCCGGTTAATGTGTTTGGTATTAGAGAAAAACAAATACTATATCATTTGGCCAAAGGAAAACAAAGTAAAGAAATAGCAGATATTCTTTTTATAAGCAAACATACTGTTGATACACACCGAAGAAATATGCTACGAAAAGCAATGTTAAAAAACACCCCTGAACTAATCATCTATGGTATTGAAAACGGAATAATCTAACCAATAACTTCCGACGCAAAATCATATAACAAACTATTAAATGCAATTGGATTATCCACTTGAGCAAGGTGACCTGATTTCTCAATTTTTAGTGTTTTCCCTTTCCATAAATTATTAACTTGTATCGAATTAAGATAATCTGAGCTGACAATATTTTCATTTTCACCATAACATATTAATACTTTTCCATGATAATTATTTAGGGATTGAATCTCATCAACAAACTCACCTTTAGCTATTGAACCAAACAGAAATTGACGGAACTTTCCGTCGGAGTTCAGAATATCAGAGGTCAGCACCTCTTTGAATTCACTCTTGGTATTCAATATCTCTACGATTCCGAGGGCTTCATTTTTTGCAATTTCAGGTTTAAAAAATGCTTGGGCCTTTGGCTCAGGCAGGAAAGCCATATCAAAACGTGGAGGTATGGCAAGAGGGGGAGTGCCACAAACCAAAATTCCTTTAACACTTGGCAAACTATTTAAGGATTGAATTGCAATATGACCACCCAGCGAATGTCCCACAATAACAATATCCTTAAGGTTTAATCTATCTGCTATTTGTGCAATTATATCTACCAATCCGTTAAAGGAGTATGCTTTTTCAGGATTAGTTGCCTTATCAGAATTACCATGACCCGGTAAGTCAAATGATACAAGCCGAAATTCACTTAAAATATCTGAATTAAGCTGATATTCAAAATACTTTGATGATAAAGTATTTCCATGAACAAATAATATTGCTGATCCAGATTCTTTACTTTGGTTAATTGAAATATTTGTGTTGTTGTTGCTAAGGTTAATATTCATTATAAAAGGGTTTTTATTTAAGATAAAAATACTCATTTATGAGTATTGACCTATATTATCAGAGTAAATATTTTTGATTCATCGAAAATACTTAAATATTGAAAATCCCTGAATTCAGGGATTGATAAGCCCAGCAGTACGAATTAATTTTGACCTTATATTATTTTGAACTTATCTAACCCAAACTTTATGAAAAAAAATGTGTCCGCCCTCCTTATTATTCTATTATTTCAGCTTACAGCAATTGCACAAGAACCTTTGGTGCAATTAACAAAATGGGTTTCACAACAAACAGAAGAGGTTTCATCAGACGATATTATCAACTTTGTCAATAGTAGAGCAGCAGGAGATTTAAGCTTTGGGTCATCTTACCTTTTCAATGTTGGTGCTGGAGGTACTGGTGTATATGATTTGGATATATGTGTAATTGATGATTCTCAATTCGTACTTGTTTACTCTGACTTTACTAATAGTAACAAAGGAACTGCAATTGTCGGTGAGATAAATGGAACAGAAATTTCATATGGATCCGAATATATTTTTGAGGATTATAACTCAAGGTCATTTTCTCTTGATAAAATTAACGCTACGCAATTTGTAATTGCATTTCATCGAACCCATCAGGGAGGTAAGGTTATAATTGGAACCATTTCAAATGGTAATCAGTTGTCGTTTTCTTCGGGTGATGTATTTGATTCTGATGCCGATGATATTGCAGTTTCACATCTAACGGGTAATTACCTAGTAATTGCATTCACTAATAGTAATTCATCTTCCCCTGCTGGGAAAGGAACGGCACTTATTGGTACTATTTCTGGAGGCTCAACTAGTTTTGGCACTTATTATGAGTATACAGATAGGGAATCTTTGATTAATAAGTTAAGTATACTTGACAACAATCACTTTGTTGTTGCCTATAAAAAACAACAGGGGGATGGACATTGCAGAATTGGAACGGTCTCAGGGAACACAATTATATTTGGTGATGAGTATAACATTAATTCAGGTAGTAATGTACACTCAATTGCGCTAAACTCTTTAAGCTCAAACAAATTTGCTGTTACATATCAGGATCAGGGTAATTCTTTCTATGGCACATCAAGAATTGGAGTTACTTCAAATGTTGATGAAATATCATATGGAGCTGAATATGTTTTTCATTCAGGAGGACAAACTGAATATATATCATCTGCACGATTAGATGAAGACTCGTACATTATTTCATACATGGGAGAGCCTGGTGATTATTTAGGAGAGTCAATTTTTGCATCAGTATCAGGTAGTGTTATTTCTTATGGGAATGAATCAATTTTCTATACTGGTGATACTTATCAAACCGTAACAGGAGTATTAACTGATAATAGGTTTGTTGTTGCCTATGAAAATGGCGAAAATGGGAGTATGGATGGCTATGCAGTTGTAGGAGATATCGAAGGCACAACCATTACTTGGGATGGTTCAACAGATACAGATTGGAATACAGAAGCCAATTGGGATGGAAACGCTATACCCACTTCATCAAACAGTGTAATAATACCAGATGTTACAAATCAGCCGGTAATTGCCTATAATGAAACTGCCGATTGTTATGATCTAACGATTCAATCAGGAGCCACACTAACATTGGAAAGCACCTCATCCGGAAGTGCATCATTAATTGTTCATGGAACTGCCACCGGAGATATTGAAGTTCAAAGATATATTGAAGGATCAACAGTATCAACAGAAGGATGGCATTTTCTATCCTCACCCGTTGTTGATCAAAACATCAGTACATTTCACACAGCAGGATCAGGAGATGACTTTTACTCTTGGGATGAAGTAACTGCAAAGTGGATAAACAGAACTTCTGAAGGTGGTGGATTAAATGGCGGCTTTGAAACTACCTTTACAGAAGGTAAAGGTTATCTTATGGCAAATCGAACCACCAGTACAAAAACATTTACTGGTGTACCTAACACTTCTGATATTGATTTGTCAGGATTGTCATACACATCCACAAACGATGCAACAGGATGGCATTTAATAGGAAATCCATTTACAAGTGCCTTATATTGGAATAAATCAAATTGGAATTGCACAAACATAGATGGTACAGCAAAAATATGGGTTGAGAGTAGTGCAAGTTATACTGATATAAGTTCAGAAACAGGAATCATACCTGCAATGCAGGGTGTGTTTGTGTGTGTAAATGCCTCAACAGGTTCTTTAACAATTGATTCGGATGACAGAACTCATGATTCTCACAACTGGTATAAGAGTCTGGAAACGAATAAAATAGAACTAACAGTTTATGATGATGATGGAGGTACTTCGCAAGAGAGCATAATAAAGGTTAATCAAGAATCAACGATTGGATTTGATTCAAAATATGACTCCAGGTTTTTACCTGGATATGCTCCACAGTTTTATTCTGTTATCGATGATGGAAAGCTATCGACAAATACAATTCCAGAGATAACATCAAGTTCAGTAATTCCATTTTCATTTGTCAAGAAAGATTCAGATAATTATTACATAGTGGCCGAGGGTGTTAATAGTCTTGAGCCAAACGAAACAGTTTATTTAACTGACTTAAAAACGAATCACACTCAGGTGTTAAATGATAATGCATTTTATGAATTTAATTCTGAATATGGAGATGATGAAGCAAGATTTGTTATTCATTTTACTCCCTTGTGGATCGAAAACACTAATTGTACAATACCAATTGAAATACTTAGTCATGGCACTACTGTAGAAATAAGAAGTGACAAACTGATTAACGGCATAGTAAATATATACAGTCTTTCGGGAAAATTAATATGTAAGAAACAACTTCTAAACCAGTATACTGCATCTTTAGTTATACCAGATTATAAAGGGTTAGTTCTTGTTTCATTTCTGTCACCACAATGGGTAGAAACGAAAAAAGTTATTATCTGGTAATTTCAGGTCTAAAAATATAAAATAGAAAAATGAAAAAATCCATCCTTATTACATTAATTGTTTTCAGTATTTTGTTTAACACTAATATTTGGGCACAAGTGCCCCCACCTCCACCTCCAGATCATGGATCTACAGGTAATCAAAACGGCGGCAATGCACCAATTGGAAGTGGATTGTTAATTTTAATTGGCTTAGGAGTTGGTTATGGTGGCAAGAAGTTTTATGATATTAAAAATAAGAAAGCCGAAAAATAACTTGTGTTTTAAAAACCAACTAGAAAACCCATTGTCAAAATATTTATATAGTAAACACAAAATAAAAACCAGTAAAATGAAAAAATTTCTCTTATTTCAATTAGCACTTATTTTGTCTTGTAGTATCTACTCTCAAACAAGTGGATCGTTCACTGACTCAAGAGACGGAAAGAGATACAAAACCATAAAAATAGGTAATCAGGTATGGATGGCCGAAAACCTAAATTACAACACCAGTAGTGGCAGTTGGTGCTATGAGAATAGTACAAGTAATTGTGATAAATATGGTAAATTGTATAATTGGGAAACAGCAAAAAAAGTCTGTCCTGCTGGATGGCATTTACCTTCTGATGTAGAATGGAGCCAGCTTGTGAAATATCTTGGAGGTTGGAAAGATGCAGCTATGAAATTAAAATCCAAGACCGGCTGGAGCGATAATGGTAATGGTATAAATAGCACAGGTTTTAATGCACTTCCTGGTGGATATTTTATCCCAAGTAGTGAAAATTATGGCGGTGGCGATAAATATGGAAATTTGGGATTATACGGCAATTGGTGGGAGGATCTTGAGTATGGTTCCTCTTCTGCATATGCTGTTTATATTGGATACTCAAAAAAAGATGAGATGAATGGGTGGAACTATAATGGGAAAAGTGGATTTAGTGTGAGGTGTATTAAAGATTAACAGGATATGTTTTAGAGTCTCTAGTTTTAATTTTCGATAATCAATAAATTAACGTTATTTATACAATATAAACCTTGAAGAATTTCAAGTTCAAAACAATTTTGTTGTTAGCATTCTTTTTCATAACAGCAGCACAAGCCCAATCATTAAAATAAGGATATTATGTATCTAATGATGGTCAACATCACAGAAACATAGAAGTTATGTCGGATGGAACAATAAGAGCCGGTATATCCATTGGTTATGATGTTTAAAAAAAAAACATAAGGCAACAAATATAAGGGAGTAACAACGGTAACCAATGGAATTTCAAAACCTGCCAGCTCTGTTTTTTATTTGGAAATTATTTCTTCAAATTCAATTTATCTATATCGGGATGGTAAGAATAAAACTAAATTAACACTCAAAGGTATTGAAAAGGTACTTGATGAAATGGATGATTGTAGCCTTTATCAAAAATATATGGATAAGTTCGAAAGTGATCCCGGTAATATTCAGTCTTGGACTTTTTGTGCAAATGCTGCCTTACAACTATGTAATGCACCAAATGATAACGCCCGTAATACAATTCTAAAACAAACTGTTGTTACCCTAAAAGCAATATTACCCGGTAAACCATGTCCTTGTTCCGATGTAATTCCTGCTTCTGCATGGAATAAATATTAGCCACTGTATTACTTGCATGCTAATAATTTCATTTTATTCTGTAGTTTAATTTTGACATCCCTATAACATAACACACTGCTAGATACGTATAAACACAAAGCTTTCAAAAACATTTTATAAATTTCATCGTTATCGTATAAGTACACCATTATTAAAGTGCTATGATGCGGTTTATTGTAATAAAATCTGTATATCCGCAATTAGTCATATTCCTGTAATGCTAGCAACAACAAGTCTATCAAAGATACGTTCTCCAAAATATCTTCGATTTAACTTATAAACAAACTCATTAAGATATAGTTGTAAATATTTTCTCTTGATTTTATGGTAATTTCCAACAAAGTTTCTTTTAGCATTGCTTATGGCTATATGAACCCATTTTAAAGTTTCTTTTGTGGTTTGCTCAGTCGATTTCTCAGATAAATGTATCTC
>JAERTF010000148.1 GCA_016845105.1 Bacteroidota bacterium
CCTTTATACTATCTTCTAACTTTAAGTGAATAAAATTGGAAGATGGAACCGGGAATACTGAAATATGACTATCATTCTTCTGTTGTGCAATATCTAGTATATCAAGATTGTATAACTCTTCAACGGTAGATTGACTTATAGGATAGTTATATATCCTTACATCATCTATATAACCAGTAAAATATTGTTCAAAATTATTTCTACAGCCAATTAGTCCTTTAATATTGTTTCCATAAATTGGGAAAACATCTTCGATTGAAGTTAATTCTTTTATTTCTCCGTCGATATAAAGTTTTAAGTATTCATTACTTCGAGTGTAAACAACAAATTTCCATTCGTTAGGTTCCAGCAAACTATGCTGACTAATATACGAATGAGAGCCATCTGTATTATAACTTGCTCCAAATAATCCGTCCAAAGCATTCGAACCAAAATTATTAGTATATGTTAACATTTGGTCAACACCATATGCAGATCCTATATCTAACACAAAATCCATTTCTCCATAACTAGGTGGATCCTCAATTTTAATCCATAATGAATAAGTATATTCTGTGAAATTAAAAAGTTCTCCATCAAAGTAAACATAGCTATTACCATTAAAATATAGCGCCTTATCTTGCTGTTCAAACCTGTCTTTTGTGGGTATAACACCAAACGCAATACCCCTGTTTTCATTACCACTTTCATCGGGTACTAAATTTGTGTAAATTTCATCAAAGGGATAATATAGCTGCAAACTATCAAATATTGTTACTTGACTATAACTTACACTACTTATTAGAATCAGGTTTAAGATAACGAATAGCTTCTTCATAATAGGGTAGTAGGTTTATATTAGGTACTATTACATATCACAAATATAGTTAAAAAAAGTAGGTGTTAAACTGGTTTTTATTAGTGCCGTCTTATGATTACTTGAAACGTAAAATATCTATTCATTTTCACTAATTTTGCAATCCTCCATTTCAAAAGTGTGACGATCACTTTTGGAGATTGAAGTAATAACCAAATAAATAAATTGGGAAATGAAAATTTTAATGGTGCTTGACCATGAGTTTCCACCTGACCCCAGAGTTGAAAACGAGATTAATTCGTTAACAAAGGCAGGCCATGAAATATTCTTAGCATGTTATACACAACAAAACAGACCAAACTTTGAAAAGATAGGAAAGACTAATGTTTACAGGAAACCCATCTCGAAGTTTATCTATAAATCCAGTGTTGGAGTTCTTAAATTTCCCTTTTATTTTAATTTTTGGAAATCGTTTCTAAATAAAATATCAAAAAATCACAAATTCGACGCAATACATATTCATGATTTGCCCCTTGCGAAAGTTGGATATAGGTTTGCGAAAAAGCACAACATACCCTTTATCCTTGATCTGCATGAAAACTGGCCATCATACCTTGAAACTTCTGAACATGCAAATACATTTGTAGGAAAAATACTTTCGACAAATCAACAATGGAGAAAATATGAAAAGAAGTACACATTAGCTGCTGATTATGTAATTACAGTTGTTGAAGAAATGAAAAATCGTTTAAATGATCTTGGGGTACCGAAAGATAAAATAATAGTACTTAGTAATACCTTTAATCTGGAAAATAAGTTTGAAATCACACCACATCAACCTGGTCAGAATACAATTTTATACTACGCTGGTGGAATAAATAAACACCGTGGGCTACAAATAGTTATAGTAGGATTAAAAGAGTTGATACAACAAAACAAAAAAATTGAATTATGGATTGTAGGTAGTGGCAAATATGTAAGTACCCTTAAGGAAATGGTGGATAATTATGATCTAGGTAGCTATGTTAAGTTTTATGGACAGAAATCATTTAACGACACCATGGATCTGCTAAGTAAATCTGACATTGCATTAATTCCACATCTTAAGTCAGAACAAACTGATAATTCATCACCCAACAAACTATTTCAGTATATGTATTTTCAAAAACCAGTAATGGTTAGTGATTGTATTTCGTTGGAGCGCGTTGTAAACGAAACAAACTGCGGTATTGTATATAAATATGATAGCCCTCATTCATTTGCAGAGAGGACTCAATCGATTATTAACAATGGCAATCTATCCACATATGGAAAAAATGGGAGAAAGGCAGTTCTTGATAAATATAATTGGGCTAAAAGTGCAATTCCTTTAACTGATATGTATAATTCGTTATAATAAATAATTTTGCATCAAAAAAAAGTATGTTAGTCTAAAAGTTGTAAATTGGAAAAACCAAAATCCAGGGATATATAATTAGTATGAATCGATTCAAAATCATTATTGCCGGAAATTCAGTAGCTATGAGGGTTCGTCCTAGTGCTAACTATCCAAACAATATAAATTATTCAAGCATTCTTCAAAAACTACTTGAAAGTAAACTTGATCATTATACTGTACAAGTTGATAACAAAGCAAAAGGTGGCTTATTAGTTAGTGATGTAATAATGAACATCGATAATCTGATTAATGAGTATCCAAATTATTACATACTTAACCTTGGAGTTAATGATGCTTCAACACGTGAAGTACCTCTTTGGTTTAGCAAGAAAGTGAATAGTCCTGTAAAGAATAGGTTGGATTATGTCTTTTCTGGAATTCATGCAAATATCTTTAAAAAGAATCGTCCTTTTTTTGTCAAGCTTAGGGGTAAAAAAACCTGGGTTAAGGAAAAGGATTTTAAAAATTATTTTGATTTTTTAATATCAACACTTATCAAAGACACTAATGCCAGAATAATCTGTCTACCAATTAACCCGGCCAATGAGAGAGTTGAAGAACAGCTTCCGGGTAGCCTTAATTTCCACTTAAGGTACAACGAACAAATCAAAAATATTACAAATGAACATGGTCAAATTTACCTTGACACAACTTCATTTATTTCCCTAAAAGACTATCCCGACGGTATCCACTATTCAGAAAATGGTCATAGGCAAATTGCCAACAAACTTTATGAGTTGATTATTAATGATTTAAAATCTAATGATGTTTAAATTTTTAGATATTTGCACTTTTATTAACTCATATAGTAATCAAGCAACATCTACTTTATTTTGGGCGTAATTCAAAAACAAAGCATATCCGGAACCATATATTCTTATATTGGTGTTGTATTGGGTTTTATCACAACCGGAATTCTATATCCCAGAGTATTTTCAACTGAGGAAGTTGGCCTTTTGAGGATACTAGTATCTTACTCTCTGCTATTTGCACAGTTTGCCGGTCTTGGTATTAATACCATTACCATTAAACTATTTCCGTATTTTAGGGATCAAGATCGTAAACATCGTGGTTTTTTGGGATTAGCATTACTAATTTCCACAGCAGGCTTAATAATTTCTCTTTCTGCATTCATATTACTAAAAACATGGATACTGGGTGTTGAAAATGAGGGCACTGACTTACTTACGAAATACTATTACTATATAATTCCATTAATAATATTTACACTACTGTTTAATGTTTTCGACACCTATTACCGAGTTCTTTATAATGCGGTAAAAGGAATCATCTACAAAGAAGTAATTCAGCGAGTTCTAATCCTGTTAGTTATTCTGCTCTATTTTTTCAACATTGTAAGTTTTCACTCCGCGGTAATTATATATGTTATTGCTCTAATACTGCCTACAATACTTCTATTCTTTTCTCTAATTTATAACAAACAATTACACATAATTCCTGACATAAGCTTTATCGATAAGAAATTATCGCGCGAAATGATTAGCGTTGGCATATTTGGAATAATTGCCAGTTATTCAGGAGTATTGGTTATGACCATAGATTCGATTATGGTTGAAAGAATACTAGGACTAAGTGCTGTTGGGATTTATAGTATTACATTTTTCTTTGGCACATTAATATTAGTTCCAATGAGAACTATGGGAAAGATTAGCTCGGTTGTAATTGCAGAAGCCTGGAAGGTAAATGACCTTAAGATAATAGATAGAATTTATAAAAAAAGTAGCATAAGTTTAAGCGTAGTTGGGTTGCTGTTGCTTATTGGAATTTGGGGCAACATCGATAATGTATTCCATATCATCTCAAACGACTATCTGCCAGGTAAATATGTGATATTGCTTATAGGAATCGCAAATCTTATTGATATTGCACTTGGTGTTAGTCCGCATATTATAGTTAACTCAAAACACTATAAATACTTATCCTATTTCTTAATAATATTTGCCGTACTACTTATTGTAACAAATATTATTCTTATTCCAATTTATGGCATTATAGGAGCTGCTATCGCCTCGCTGGTTTCAAAATTAATTTACAACCTAATTAAATATGTATTTCTCTATCAAAAATACAAATTGCAACCATTTACCTTAAAAACCGTATTACTGTATTTAATTGGGATTATTGCCTATGGCATATCACTATTACTGCCTGAGCAATCAAACTTTATTGTTGATATTTTAATAAGGAGCATTATTATAACAATTGTTTTTATGTTGCCAGTATACTATTTAAAAATATCGATTGATATTAATGATAAGATTGATTCCTCGCTAAGAAAAATCAAAAGCATAGTATAATAATTGGTAGATATAGCGTTTAATAATACTTGATATAAAAATAAGATGGACAAGAAGATGCGGATATGTTTTATTGGAAGTGGTGCTATTTCAACTGCAATGGGAAATGTGCTTGCTCAGAAAAAAAACAATGAGGTATTCTTATTGTCCGTTGAACAAGATGTTGTTGATTCAATTAGTAACGACCACATCAACCGTAAGTATTTTCCCAACATAGATCTTGAACACTCACTAAAGGCCACTTTTGACAAGTCCATACTAAAAGAATCTGATATAATATTTTTGGGTATTCCATCAAGTATAATAGTTTCATATATTCGCGAAAATGCAAGCTTTTTTGGTGAAAATGCTGTTATTGTTAACCTTGCAAAGGGTTTTGGAGAAGGACAAAAAACCATCCCACAATCTTTATCCAAAGTTATCCCCAACCAAATTGTTAGTTTGAAAGGTCCATCTTTTGCAAGGGAAATCATAAATAATATGCCAACGGCATTTACATTGGCATCGAAACGTGATAAATATTTCAAACTGTTTGAATCAGTATTTGCAAACACTTCAATTTACTGCGATTATACTACAGATGTTATGGGTGTTGAGCTTGCAAGCATCCTGAAAAATATTTATGCAATTATCGTTGGTATCGTAGATGCCCATTTCGATTCACCAAATTTACGGTCACTTATACTCACCAAGGCCATAAATGAAATGAGGGTGATTATTTCTAAATTCGGGGGTGAAGAATATACAATGTTCAACTATTGCGGATTTGGTGATTTTACTTTAACTGCACTAAACGATTTAAGTCGTAATCGTACATTGGGACTTTTGATTGGCAAAGGTTTTTTTACAGATTACATATCTGAGAAAGTTGTTCTTGAAGGAAAAGTAGCTGTGAATATCTTTGTTGAAGAAATTGCAAAAAAACGTGGCATAAAAACCAAAAACCTAATGCTTAAGGAGTTGTATAAGGTGTTTAATGAAGAAGATTATGATATCAATAATTTTGTTTCGAATATCACAACAATTTAAGAGCCAATATAAAAAAAGGTCACTCAATGTAGGTAATAACAAGTTTGGGATGTATTGAAGAATCCTCATTATCACTTGAAGCAAAAGCCATCATCCTGTAATACTCTTCAATTTTTATCCTAATCATAAAACCATAACTATTTTCAGGATCGTCTAACATATCTTTTACAAGCAATGTAACATCTATATCTGTATAATCCTGACTTGGGCTTGACGATTGATGTAATGTAACCTGATTATATGTTGTTGTGGTTGGTTGATTATCCCAATCAACTAGTTCCTCCTCCCATGATGAGGTTATCCTTTGTAACCATGATGCATTTGAACCACTGAGGTTTGAGTGTTGATATGGCGGAGAAGGTTTCCCATACAAAGAAAGTTTTGCATCAATTATTTCTACCCCAGGTTGAATCTGATCTACATTAAAATCAAATAAAGCACGCATCAATCCAGGTTCACCATCCCATGTCCATGCCATAACATACATAAATGTTGATGTACCACTAGTATATAAATTCCGGAGACTGTGTATTATTGCGTCTTTTCCATCTTCAGCGCTAGGTTGAAAAGTAATTGACATTATTGTATCAGAAACTACAACTGTATCGATTACAATTACAGTATCAATAACAACTACCGTATCAATTACAATTATTGTATCAAAGATTATCACTGTATCAGCTACGAAATCACAAGGTAAGCAAACACCTCCACAATCAATACCTGTTTCGTTTTGATTTTGGATACCATCATAACAGGTTCCACAAGTGTGCTCTTTGATTATAACTGTTTTATAACATGATCCGAAAAATAGAATAATGGTAAATAATATGGCTAGCTTTTTCATATTATAGTATTTTAGGTTAATGTTCACTAATCTACTTTCGATCAGTTTACAACTGACACAAAGGTACCTGTTTTTATGATAAAAACAAATGCGTGGAAATTATATATCGTTTAATACCTCTGCAAGCTTCTTAGTCAAATTTTTTCTCTCATATCTTTCAATACTTTTACATTGAGAAACAATTTCACCATTTTTAAATAAACGATAGTACTTAAGTAAATCAGATTTTAATTCATAAACTTCACTAAAACCATATACCCCACCGCTTGAAGTTTCGTTTATAACTGTTGCCGCATCACCATCAACAGGTGCTATACAAATAATTGGGGTTTTTGAAACAAGGTATTCAAAAATCTTACCAGTAAGTATGAGTTTAGCATTTGGTGTATCATTTACCAGTAATAACAATAACGTAGCTCTTTGTTGTTCAACAACAACCTCATTATGTGGCAAATAATTGGTCTGTCTTAGAAATTTTTCAAGATTATAATGCTTTATTGACTCAATGGCATTAATATCAATTTTACCAATATTATGTATTTCCAGATCATGGGCAAACATGGCATCCTCAGAAACCAATTGACTAAGTGCCAACCATAGATTTTTGGGATTCCTGGTTTTAGTGAGAGACCCAATATGTGCTAAACTAAACTTAGCATTGGTTGTTATTTCTTTTTGAACCAAAGCAATATCCTCAGCATCATATCCATTTGGTATTACATAATACTTTTTCGGGACAATATGTTCAAATTCAGCTTTCATTCCAGGACTTATAACCGTAATTGCATCTGCTTTGGTGAGTACTTTTCTTTCAAGTTTGTGATGGATCTTATCTGCTCTTTTGGATAATTTTAAATCTTTATAATAATCGATGTTTGTCCATGGGTCCCGAAAATCAGCAAGCCACTTTACTCCAAGTTTCTGTTTAAGTTTAAGCCCTATCATATGTGCACTATGCGGCGGACCTGTTGTAATAACTATGTCAACAGGATTACTTTCAATATAAGCAGATAGCATCTTTACAGATGGAGATATCCAGAATTTTCTTGCATCAGGAATAAACAAGTTTCCTCTAATCCATATGGAGAGTTGCTCAAGAATTCCTGTAGTCTTCTTTTTTTCGTTTAGAAAAGCTGTTTGTATTTTATCGGTTTTTTTTCGACCAGTGAACCGCTTATAAAATTGGTATGGTTCCCAAATTTTATTTTTAAGGATTTCAATATTATTGGGTATATCCTTTAAAAGGGATTGGTCATATGATGGTATTTCAGGATTTTCCGGAGTAAAAACAATTGGTTCCCAACCAAAATCCCTTAAGTATTTAACAAACTTAACCCAACGTTGTACGCCACCTCCACCACTTGGTGGCCAATAATATGTTATGATTAATACTTTTTTCAAAAGTTAATTAAGCCTTAAAGTTGACTTATGTTGTTTTATTTGAAAAGTACTTTCTTGCTTCAAAAGCAATTCCAGCTATTAATAACAAAATCAACAAAAACGAACTTGCAAAAGATATTCTTTCACCAATCACCCATATTCTTGGCTCAAATCTAAACTCTATATTATGTTTGCCCTCAGGTATTTGCATGGCCCTTAATACATAGTTTGCCCTTATGTAAGGAACTTCTTCTCCATCGATATAAGCATTCCATCCTTTATTGTAGTATATTTCTGAGAATACAACTAGTTGCTCAGAATCGGACTCATAATCATAAACCAGATTATTCGGTTCATAGGAAACTAACTTTATGGCTGAATTTGATGATGGACTATATGTCTTGCCAACAAGGTCTTCTGCAAAATCATTATCCACAATAGCAGTTGTTTTAAGATTATGTTTACCAACTTCATCTATTTCCTCATCTGCACCATCAACTATTACTGTATTATTTACAAACCAGGCATTTCCATATGCATGGATATTAATAAGAGGCATAGCATCTGGATTATAAAGCACATACTTCATGTTCAACATATTTAGTACCTGAAGGTTGGAGAACGTGCTTTCGATCTTATCTCTCGTAGGCTGCGCTGATAATACGTTATATATAGATGTAATCTCACCTTGAATATCTGATTCAATTAAATCCTGATATCTCTGAAGTTTTGCACCATGATAACCACCAATACTCTTATGAAAATATGAGCAACTGGCATCATTAAATGTACTTGTGGATATATCTAACACTCTGAAATCAGATGTTTTGTCGTTGAGAATATAACTATTCGCTGCACTTGCCTTAAAAGGAGTTTCAAATTCGCGAGCTCTAATAAAATTATCATTGTTAATATATCTTCGGTTTATGCCCACCATATCAATTAGTATTAATAAGCCCAAACCTGCTATTAACCACGGTTTTTTAATTTTATTTATGGAAAATAGATATACTAGTGCTGCTGCCAGTAATACGAATATAAAACTACGAATAGCATCGGCCTTGAATATTGAAATCCTAACACTTTCCAAGCTTGACAAATATACATTTACCTGTGCAGGATCATTTCCTTTCAATAGTTCAGCAAACTGCGATTTTTCGCCTGCACTGGTAAAATCGAAAAATACAGATGGTGCAATGTAAAAGAGTAGAATAATACCTCCAGTTAGTCCAAAGGATATATAGAGTGAATTTTTATTGGTACTCAGAATTTTGGGATCTTGAACAATCTTACCCAAGGCTAAAAAGGCAAGTATTGGTATCGAAAGTTCGGCAATAACAAGAATCATCGAAACTGCGCGAAATTTATTGTAGCCCGGTATATAGTCTATGAAGAAATCAGTTAATGGCATCCAGTTTTTACCCCATGCCAGTAATATTGATAACATTGTAACTGTAAAAAGAACCCATTTTAACTTACCCTTTACAATAAACATCCCCAATACAAAAAGAAACATAACAATAACTCCAATATAAACTGGTCCGGAAGTTCCGGGTTGGTCGCCCCAATATGCATTGCTTTGTTGCGAAATTGCATTTCTAAATGCCGGATCTGCCTCTTTTATTGCATCAACATTACCCAATAATCCGGATGCACCCCCTTTTACATTAGGAATAATTAATCCCCACATTTCACCAATACCAACACTCCAAGCGGTGATATAATCTTTATCGAGTCCACTTGATTTAATATCAGCATTTTTAGTTAGTTCGGGTTTACCTCGCATTGTATCTTTACCATAATCATAGGTTGCCCATAGATTGGTTGTAAATGTTAGGACTGCCAATAATGCTGCCAGTAATAAAATTCCTGTTGCCTTAAAAAAGTGTGTATAATCTTTGTTTACTATGGTTTCAATCAATTTAAAAATACCATAAACAATAACAATTATCAGTAAATAATAAGTAATTTGAAGGTGACCTGATTTGATTTCAAGAGCTAAAGCAATGGCCGTAAGAAGCGCGCCCTGCCAGTATTTACCCCGAAAAGTAAGAATTATCCCTGCCAGTACCGGAGCCATATAACCTATGGCATGTGCTTTTGAGGTATGTCCTGCTCCAAGAATAATAAAGAAATATGACGACAGAGCAAATGCCACAGCCCCTACCAAACCAACCCATGGGTCGATTTTTAGAACCAGCATCAAAATAAAGAAACCCAAAAAATATAGAAAAACATAATTTGCAGGATATGGCATCCATAATGTAACTATCTTATCGATGTAGGTAATAAGATTTCCGCTATACTGCACTGATATTTGCCATGCAGGCATTCCACCAAACATCGAGTTAGTCCAAAGTGCTTCTTCTCCTGTTGATTCACGATGATCAGCAATTTCTTTAGACATACCCTTAAACATGGCAATATCATGCTGCTTTAGTTTTTTACCTTCAAGCACAGGTGAAAAATAAATAAGCGTAATCAATAAAAACACTACTATGGCAACTGCGTATGGGATTATGTTTTTACCCCAACTATTGCTTTTTGAGACAATATGCTTTTTATCCATTATATTTAGTTTACTAATTAAAGGCTATTTGCTTATTCTTTTACATCCTCAAAATCAACATATTCTCCAAAATCCGAATCATCTTTTACATTATTTGACTTTTTTGTTTTTATATGAACCTCGCCATCTCTTGAGTTTTGTGGATTGTTATTTGGAAATCCATTCATATTATTAAATTTCTCTTGTTGCTTTTTCATAAATCGAGTAAGCAACCATGGCATCGCATATCGTATGAATAGTTTTATTCCATAATATACTATGAATATTATAAATATAAACCTGAGAAAAGCTTCCATCAAATTGATTTTTTAATGCAATGCGAATTTATTATTTTTTTTAACCTGACTTTTCAAAATCTATGAACTTTTGAAAAGTTAATGTTAAATAAACTAAAAAGGGAGGCATGCAAGCATACCTCCCGTATAATTTAGTATATAATTACGCCAATTGTTTTAGCGCATTGCGTCACTTACAGTAAGTCTTTTTCTTCCTTTTGACCTTCTTCTTTTAAGCACTTTACGACCATTAACGGTTGCCATTCTTTCACGGAATCCGTGCTTATTCTTTCTCTTTCTTACCGATGGTTGAAATGTTCTTTTTGTCATCGCCTTATAATTTTCTTTAGGGAGTGCAAAAGTAGAAATTTATTTAATATCTCAAACTTTTTTGCAAATAATTTTAATAAATAAAATGCTGCAGATTTACCTTAAACATAAATGAGATAAATCTACAGCAAATAATTCTCTATTTTTTTGGAGCATTTTTCAATGTCTCAACTAGGAAATCCCAGAATAATTGAACAGTGTCAATTTTCACCATTTCGTCTGGTGAATGAGGATTGCGTATTGTTGGTCCAAATGAAATCATATCCCAATTTGGATATGTGGCTCCAAGAATACCACATTCGAGTCCGGCATGAATCACTTTTACCTCTGGCACTTTTCCAAATTTGTTATTGTAAACTTCTTTCATCTCTTTTAGAATTGGAGAATCAGGATTTGGCTTCCAACCAGGATATGAACCTGAGCTTTCGGCTTTAGCGCCTGCTGCTTCAAATACTTTTCTGATTTCTGCTCCAAGGTTATCCTTATCGTCATCAATCAAGCTACGTTGTAATGATGCTAACTCAATTTTACCATTGCCTGATTTAACTATTGCAAGATTTGTGGAAGTTTCTGTAATACCTTTAACACTTTCGCTCATCTTTATTACTCCATTTGGACAACTGGCAACAGCAACATAAAGATTTGCTTGAGTTTTTTCGTCAATAAGCTTCTCTGGCATATCAGTTGCCTCAGCTAATACAACTACGCCTGCATCAACATCTTTAAATTCATCTTGAACTATAGCTTCAAACTCCGTAACAAATAACTCAAAATTCTCCTTATCTGCTTCAGGAACAACAACAGTAGCAAAGGACTCTCTTGGAATCGCATTACGTAAACTACCGCCATCTATTTCAGCTAAACGGACACCATATTTTTCACCAGCTTTTAATAGAAGAATATTCATTATTTTGTTCGCATTTCCTCTACCAAGATTTATATCGAGGCCTGAGTGACCACCCTTTAAACCTTTTACACTGATTTTATAGGCTGCCATTCCTTCAGCAACATCTTCTGGAGTATATGTAAATTCGCCAGTAGTATCAATACCACCAGCACAACCAATATATAATTCACCTTCATCTTCCGAATCAAGGTTCATTAGAATATCACCATCAAGAATACCAGCTTTTAGGTTTTCAGCACCTGTCATGCCAGTTTCTTCATCCATTGTAATTAGAGCTTCTACAGGACCATGAACCAGATCCTTAGCTTCTAACACTGCCATTGCAGCAGCAACACCCATACCATTATCTGCACCAAGTGTTGTACCCTTTGCAGTAACCCAGTCGCCATCAA
Organism: Bacteroidota bacterium; assembly: GCA_016845105.1. Taxonomy (GTDB): domain Bacteria; phylum Bacteroidota; class Bacteroidia; order Bacteroidales; family F082. The sequence goes on from JAERTF010000148.1 coordinate 12,282, forward strand.
TATATGCATCAATGGGATCTTTTTCAAAATCATGTTCAGTATCGGAATTCTTCTGGGGAACCATATCAATATGACCCTGAAGGATAATTCCTTTACGATCTTCCATGCCTTCGGTTGCAGGCTTCTTGATTATTACGTTTCCTACCTCATCAACAATAGTTTCAAGGCCTAGATCCTCACCAAACTTTTTCAAGTAAGCAATTGCAGCCTCTTCTTTTTTTGAAGGACGTGGGATTTGTGTTAGTTCATAGAAGCTTCTCCAAACAGCTTCTGGCTGTAGTTTCAATATATCTTTAGCCATTATATTTCTTTTTTTTAATTATTATTTCTGGATATTTGGAAGCTCAAGTCCATATCCTTTTTTCTTATCTTCTGCTTTAAGCATAAGTGCTACAACAATTGCTAACAAACCTGTTGCTGCAAAAATCATCATTGGAATTGTATAATCGTAATGACTGAAATCGCCATTTGCGTCCAATACTCTGCAATATTTATCAAGCACTATACCAATTAAAAGCGGCACACCCATTAAACCCCAATTTTGAACCCAAAAGATCAAAGCATATGCAGTACCAAGTTGTTTTTCAGGAATAATTTTAGGAACTGATGGCCACATTGCTGAAGGCACAAGTGAAAATGTAACCCCTAGGAAAAGAATTAAAGCTATGGCAACAATGTAATTGTCGATAATTGGTATTGCAAAAACTACATGAGCAAGCAATAGCATTATAGAACCTATTAACATAATTGTTGCACCTTTACCTTTACGGTCATATATATTACCAAAAAATGGTGTCAGAATAATTGTTCCAAATGGAAGAAGTCCCGGAATAGAACCAGCAAAATCAGGATTTACATTATATTTATTTATCATTAGATCTGTTGCGTAGTAAAGAAACGGGAAAACTCCTGAGTAGAAAAGAACACATAACAAAGCAATTAACCAGAATCCTTTATTCTTAATGATAAAGAATATATCACTTACTTTAAATTCATCTTCTTCGCTAACTTCATCTCCAATACCTTCTGATTTCTCAAGCTTCTTGTCCATATATGTATACCATATAAATGCAACAAATCCTGCAACAAGCAACCCAAGTCCTAACATAAGAGGTGCTGAGATGTGTGGGAATTCTTTTGTTCCAAACCAAAGTGTAGCCATTGGAAATGGTAATGCCAATGCCAGTGCCGTACCCATACGTGCAGTTGCCATTTCGAGTCCCATTGCCAAGGCAAGTTCTTTACCTTTAAACCATTTTACAATAATTTTCGATACCGTTATACCTGCGATTTCAACTCCAACCCCAAATATGGCAAATCCAACCGAGCCAATTGCAATTTGAGCTTTTAATCCAAAAATATGACCCTCTAGTGGAATAACATCAGCAATAGCTATATACTGTAACAAGGTACCTACAATCATTGTTAAACTTGCTCCAATACCTGTAAATCTAACACCCATTTTATCGAGGATTAATCCACCAAGAATAAGCATTAAGAAGAAAACATTAAACCAACCATAAGCACTATTCCATGTACCAAAGTCAGAACTATTCCAGCCCATAAACTCTTCAAGTAAAGGCTTAAGCGGTGATATTACATAGTTAATATAATATCCTGTCATCATAGTAAAAGAAACAACGGCCAAAGCTCCCCACCTTGCTCCTTTTGAGTCTCTCAATGATTTTCGTATCACTTCTGTCATAATTATTGTTTTTAAATGAAGGGGCGAATTTAAGATAAATTACACTCTCAAGCTGCTAAAAATCAAACTATTTTATTTTACATACCCTTCTTGCATCCTTCTCATTCGTTGATTCCTACGCATCTGCATTCTTACAATCCCATAAATTATTACTAGAAACATTGGAAGAATAAAATTTAGCCACTTAATTGTTAGCTTTTTCGATTCACTTAATTGATCAATCGGACGAGAAGTAATGCCCTTTGTTCTAAGGTCAATCAAACCTGTTTCATCCGAAAGCCATTCAATAGAATTAACCATTAAATTAACGTTATCAGGTTGCAACTGTCGTGGCCTTTGTCCTGTACCATTCACCGCCAAATCACCAATACTTACTAAAACGATATTCGATTTTTCAGTTTCTAATAATGCCGCTACGGTTTGTTCGCCATCGTGAAAATCAACAGCAGTCCAATTTTTATGAACATCCAAAATAACGGGTAATGACAACAGTCCGGATTTTTTAGACGTGGTTGCAAGAGGTGTAAAAATTGAAGACGAATCACCTGAGAAGCTAATTGGACTTGGGAAACCCAATAATACCTGCTCAAGTCCTTTTGTAATAGGAAAATCAGCAAAATTTGTAATGATTGGTAAAAATGGAAACCTAACTTGAGTTGTCATATTAAACCTTCCGGTCGGTTGAGTAACATTTACAGAACCACAGTTTGCATCAACAACAAATTTTGGTTCCATTTGCAACCCCTTTGCTGCAAGCCATACATCTAAACCTGTTTGGTTTTCTTCACCTTGCAAAGTTTGTGTATTGCCAATAACACGGTTCATTGCTATGAAAAGATTACCTCCATTATTAACATAAGAATCCAATACTCTAATCGCCTCAGGACTATATTGTGTGGTAGGTCCTGAAATTACAAGAGTTTGATAAGCGCTAATATTTCTAACCGTATCAGATAAATAAACTTCCTTAACAGTATACAGGACATCTAAATCGGCCTTTACCTGCTGATATGCAGCTAATGCAGGCTCACCCTGTCCTTGTACGAACCCAATCATTGGTTTTCTGTTAACACTAAGCTTCTTGATTGCCGTTGTTAAATCATATTCGATACTTCCTTGTGGGTTGAGAAAAGGTATAATTTCTTTTTTATCATCCATTGAAATACTTGCACCCATAAAAATCTTTTGCTGCTTAACTTCATCCTTATCACGTGCTTTGAATAATACAGGTTGAATACCAGATGAAATTGCTTCTGATTCAACTTCAGGGTCATCATTGGGATTTATAAACTTAAAAACAATATTTCCATTGCTCAAATTTCCATATTCAACAAGCAGGTCTTGAAAACTACGCTTAACCTTTGCAAGGTCAGGAGGGAGATCTTCTGTGAAGTATGCAGTAACAATAACTGGTTTATTAAGATTTTTGAGAATATTTTTTGTTGCATTACTCATTGAGTACTGCCCTCCTTCTGTAAGGTCGATACGAAAATAATATTTCTCGGAGATTACTGCTATAACTATAAATGCACCAATAACTAATAATACACTTTTTATATATGATCTTTTATTCATCTTTTCGAAAATTAAAATATATTCAACCTATTAAGCAAAGCGCTTTTTAATTAACATTATTTCTGCAAAAACCAGAGATAAGAATGTAATTCCAGCAAAGAAAATTACATCTCTGGAATCGATTACACCCCTTATCATTGATTCAAAATGTGAAACAGTACTTAAATAATCAAGAATATGACCACTTAAACCAACCAACCCTTGTCCAAGCATTTGAAATATTACCTGAAAAAATATTCCAATGAATAAGGCGAGCAAATAGCTTACAATCTGATTACTTCCAATACTACTGGTAAACAATCCTATACCTATCATCATGCTACTAAACAGCACTAAAGCCAAATACCCCGAAAACACTTGCCCCATATCAAGATTTCCCATGGAAGAAACACTTATAATATAAGGGGTTGTAAGAAGAAAGGCTATTATTATGAGTAACAATGATGCTAAATACTTGGCAACTACAACTTGCCAATTGGACACTGGTTTAGTGAGCAATAATTCAATTGTCCCCATTCTGTTCTCCTCCGATAGTAGCCGCATGGTTAATGCTGGAATAAAGAAGAATAATGTCCAATATGCGATATTGAAAAAAGGCATTAGTGTAGCCTGCTTAATGAAGAAAATATCACTTCCATATAGCCAGGTAAAGAATCCGCTAAACCCCAGAAAAAGGATTAGAAGTATATATGCCATGAGTGAATCAAAGTATGATTGCAGCTCTCTTTTTGTTATAATCCAAATTTTAGTCATTTTTTTTAATTTATTCGGATGAATAATTATTCTGTTGTTAGTTCCTTAAAAATATCTTCCAGCTTAGTTTCAATTGGGATTAACTCGGTTAATACCCAGTTATTTCTTACACAAGCGTTAAATACCGATTTTGCAATGCTGCTCTTTGGCACACTATCAATTTGAAAGCGATAGTTTTCAGAATCAACTATATCAACAATTAATGCACCCGGAAGATTCTTTAACTCCTCATAAATTTCATTGATATCGCCACCTTCAACTTTCACATTAACAATATCATTTCCCTGGGCTTGCTTACGTAGGTCAATTGTTGTATCGTCAGCAACAATTTTTCCTTTGTTGATAATAAGAATTCTATCGCAGGTTGCTTCAACTTCTGCAAGAATATGCGAGCTAAGTATTACGGTTTTTTCTTTTCCTATTTGCCGAATAAGATCCCTAATCTCAACAATTTGGTTAGGGTCAAGACCTGTGGTAGGCTCATCAAGAATTAGCACTTCGGGATTATGTATAAGAGCTTGAGCTAGACCCACTCGTTGCTTATAACCTTTTGATAGTTCACTAATTTTCTTATGCTTTTCTGCTTCAAGACCACAGGTATCAATAACATTTAACAAACTATCATAAATCCCATCCTTGGAAATACCCTGCAATTCACCTACAAATTTAAGATAATCAATTACCGGCATATCTTCGTAAAGCGGATTATTCTCAGGTAGATATCCAATATTTTGTTTTACATCCTCAGCATTTTTTGTGACCGAATAATTACCAACAAAAATATTCCCGCTATCGGGTATTAGAAAGGTAGAAATCGCCTTCATAGTTGTGGTCTTTCCTGCTCCATTTGGACCAAGAAAACCCAGTATTTCACCAGTTTTAACCTTAAATGAAATATTATCTACAGCCTTCTGTAAACCATAACTTTTAATTAGTTTCTCAACAATAATATCCATAGTAATTTCTCAAATTTATATGATTGAAAATACGAATTGCAAAATAATTGAATTAATGGAAAAAATAAAATTGATAAATTAAATTTTTAACAAAAATTAACACAAGAATATTTTCTGTATTTAATGAATTAGCCATTGGGAGCAATACCTAAAATTCACTTATGAGATTACTTAAGTCTACCCTCCTTAGCTACGACATAACTGCTTAGCTTCTGTAGATGTGAACAACCTTTTTCGTTTCAAAAAAATCGTCATCAAAAAAATCTTGAATATGGTGAACCTTTTTCTTAAACTTTTTTATTTCCTTTAACTCCTTCTGAACATCTCCTCCTTTTATGTACAGGATTCCATTTGGGATGCTATTGAAAGACTTATTATGAAATTTATATGAAGTCCAACGTAAGAAATCGGGCAATGATGTAACCGCTCTACTAATTATGAAATCAAATGTACGATCTACTTGCTCCATCCTTATTTTATAAGCTTCAACGTTTTTTAAACCAAGGCTCTGAGCAACTTCATTTACAACCTTAATTTTCTTTCCAATCGAATCCACCAGATAAAACTTGGATTCAGGAAATAATATGGCAAGGGGTATACCGGGAAAACCACCACCAGTGCCTGCATCCATAATCTCGGTATAAGATTTAAATTCAACAACTTTAGCAATGGATAATGAATGTAGAACATGGTGTAGATAAAAGTTATCCATATCCTTTCGCGATATAACATTTATTTGCTGATTCCAAAAATCATACAATTCCCTTAGCTGTTCAAATTGTTTTATTTGATCTTTTGAAATATTTGGAAAATAATTAAATATAAGTTGATGATCCATCTGGAAAAAATTATTGCTAAATGCGAAAATAGTTAATACTTCAATATGGTTGTATCACGATTAATAACAATGTTTTGTGTAAAAAAGCGTTTATCCGGATAAATAGAAGGTTTATAATCTAATAAATTTGTAGTCTCAATTCTATGTTATTTTGACAAATAATCGATTCAAAAATAAATATTTACCCATACTCATTGGTTTTATATTACTTGCTGCAAACCTGCACAGCCAAAAACGTATAACCACCGAGGAGTATATTAAGACTTACAAAGATATTGCCATAAAGAAACAGAAGGAATATAAAATTCCGGCATCAATAACTCTTGCTCAAGGCATTCTTGAATCGGGTAGTGGCAATAGCAAATTATCAAAAAAAGCCAATAACCATTTTGGAATTAAATGCCATAAGGGATGGAAGGGTAAAACATTTCACATGGATGATGATGAAAAGAATGAATGTTTTAGAAAGTATAAAAAAGTCGAGGATTCGTATCGTGACCACTCGGAATTTCTAACTCGTAGAGGTAGGTATTCCTTTCTGTTCGAATATAAAACAACTGATTATAAAAGCTGGGCAAAAGGGCTTAAAAAAGCTGGATACGCAACTAATCCTAAATATCCTCAGCTATTGATTAAAATAATTGAGCGGTATAACCTTAATCAATATGATAGTAATCAAAAAGGAAAATCGAAAAAAAACAATATAATAAACGAATCCGAATCAGTATATATTTCTCCCTCAAGTTTCAAGCATGTTGATACTTGGTCATCGGGAAGAAATATCTATAAAAACAATGGTACCAAACTAATAATAATTGAGAAAGGTGATACTTTTAATGGTTTAGCTGATGAATTTGAAATATATGCCTGGCAATTCAGGAAATATAATGATCTAAGCAAGAATCACATGCTCAAAATAGGTGAAGTTATATATTTGGAAAAGAAAAGAAGAAAAGCCGATAAAAAGCATAGTTACCACAAAGTAAAAAGTGGCGAATCATTACAAAAGATTTCCCAAACTTATGGAGTTAGATTAAAACGATTATATAAAATGAATAACCTTCCCAAAGGTATTCAGGTGGAAACTGGTAAAAACATTAAACTACGATAAAGTACAATGTCAATAACAATATTTGGAGCTTATTTCCTGAAATCTGCCAATTGACTCTCAATAACCTCCTTACGGGCTTCTGCATCAGCTTGTTTTTTCTTTTCTTTAGCGACAACCGCAGCAGGAGCATTGTTAACAAATCTATCGTTCGATAGCTTTTTATTTACGGAGATTAGAAAACCATTGGTATATTTCAGTTCTTCCTCGAGCTTTTTAATTTCAGCTTCAATATCAATATTCGAACTAATTGGAATATAAAACTCTTGAGCTCCCACGGTAAAAATTATAGAGCCATCGGGTTTTGAATCCACAAAATCAATACTTGTGGCATTGCAAATCTTCGATACAACTGGGAAATAACCAAAGTCTCGCATTCCACTTGATTTAACTAATATCTCAATGCTTTCTTTTTGGGGAATGCTTTTTTCTTTCCTAATACTTCTAACTGCTACGATTATATTCTCTGCAAGGGTAAACTCTTCAATTATCGAATTATTAAATCCAGTTGCAACCGGCATACTCTCAATAATTATATCATTACCCTCTTCTCTATCATCAAGTAGATGCCAAATTTCTTCAGATATGAACGGCATAAACGGATGAAGAACTTTCATCAATTTCTCAAAATAAGCAATAGTAGTTGCCAGAGTTGCAAGGTCGATTGGTTTTTGGTAGGCTGGTTTAACTATTTCGAGATACCAGCTACAAAAATCATCCCAAATAAGTTTGTACACAGTCATTAAAGCATCAGAAATTCTGTATTTAGAAAAATGATCCTCAATATCGATTACTGCCTTATTAAAACGAGCATCAAACCAATTAATACCAAGCTTATTGTTTTCAGATTGCACAAGATTATTATCAACTTCCCAGCCTTTAATTAGTCTAAGTGCGTTCCATATTTTATTACTAAAATTTCTTCCTTGCTCACACAAAGTAGGATCAAACGGCAAATCGTTTCCTGCTGGTGCAGTAAGCAACATACCAATCCTTACACCGTCGGCTCCAAATTGTTTTATTAGGTCGAGAGGGTCGGGTGAATTTCCAAGTGTTTTTGACATTTTACGACCTATCTTATCTCTTACAATACCAGTATAATAAACATTTTTAAAAGGAATTTCTTTTCGATATTCATTACCAGCCATTATCATCCTTGCAACCCAGAAAAATATAATATCGGGAGCAGTTACCAAATCATTTGTAGGATAATAGTATTCAATATCCTTATTATTTGGGTTTCTAATTCCATCAAAAACTGATATTGGCCACAGCCACGAAGAAAACCATGTGTCAAAAACATCTTCATCTTGCTTTAAATCGGCAATATTTAAATCACCAAGCAGAAGTTCATTTTTTGCTTTTTGCAGTGCTTCCTCAGCAGTTTTAGCAACAACAAATTGTCCATCAGGAAGATAAAATACTGGTATTCGTTGCCCCCACCATAATTGACGTGATATGTTCCAATCACGCAGATTTTCCATCCAATGACGATAAATATTCTTAAACATTGGAGGATGGAATTTAATGTCACCATTCTCAACCACATCAAGGGCAGCTTCACCAAATTCACTCATTTTCAGAAACCATTGCAAAGAAAGCTTTGGTTCAATAACTGCATTTGTACGTTCCGAAAATCCTACTTTATTTACATAATCTTCGGTTTTTAACAGATTTCCTGATTTCTCAAGATCCACTAATATTTCATCACGTACAGCAAAACGATCTTTCCCAATATAGAGTTCTGCTTCTTCGCTCATCGTACCATCATCATTGAAAATATCAATCGATGTCAGTTTATGCTTTATTCCAATTTCATAATCATGAACATCATGAGATGGTGTTATTTTCAGCGCACCTGTTCCAAATTCACGATCAACATAATCATCAGTAATAATTGGAACACTTCTATTAACAAGAGGTACAATAACTTTCTTACCATGAAATCCAACAAAACGCTCATCATCAGGATGTACACAAACAGCTGTGTCGCCTAGTATGGTCTCGGGACGTGTGGTGGCAATTGTGATATAACTATCCTCACCCTCAACTTGATAGTTAAGATAATATAATTTTGATTGTAGCTCCTTATGTATTACTTCCTCATCACTAACAGCAGTTTTGGCATCAGGATCCCAGTTAACCATTCTAACTCCTCTGTACACCAACCCTTTTTCAAAAAGATCTATAAAAACATCAATAACCGATTCATATAAAGAATCACTCATTGTAAACGCTGTACGTTCCCAATCACATGAAGCACCTAACTTTTTAAGCTGTTCTAATATTATACCTCCATGTTTATGAGTCCATTCCCATGCATGCTCCATGAAACTATCTCTACCAAGCCCTTCTTTTGATAATCCTTCTTTGCCAATTTTATTAACAACCTTTGCTTCAGTAGCAATTGAAGCATGGTCGGTACCAGGCACCCAACAAGCATTTTTACCTTGCATACGTGCTCGTCTAATTAGTACATCTTGCAAAGTATTATTAAGCATATGCCCCATATGAAGCACCCCAGTTACGTTAGGTGGTGGTATAACAATTGTAAATGGCTCTCTATCATCAGGTTCAGAATGAAAATAGTTTTTCTTCATCCAATGCTCATACCATTTATCTTCAATATGCTCGGGATTATATTTACTTGGCATTTCCATAGTAATACTTGAATTATTTTGAGTGGCAAAAATAGGAAAGTTCGGTTAATGTGTAATGTGCAATCTATTGAAAAATAAAGCTAGTTTATGTAGTAACTTTTATTACATATTACATTGTACAAAAAAAACTACTATTTTTTATTTTGACGCCTTTTTTCTTCTCTGTCACGTTTTCGAATATCTTTTTTCTTGGTTCCCAGAACAGCATCGACTTGGCTTTGAACTTTATTTTTCATAGTAGGAATAATTGTAGCAGTTATACCACTTTGCAATGTTTTCCATAAAAAATTACCTAAACCCTTATATTCAACTCTTTCGAAGTATAATGGGACTGTTCGTGGACCTTTATCCTTTGCAGGATTGTTTCGTATGATAACAGAATTAGCTACCCATGAAAGAAATTTATTCGACTCCAGCATATCCTTACGCTGAACATCTCCTTGCAAATCATGATATAACATAGTCATTTTTCCTATTGAATAGGTTGGATTAGCATTTGCAGAAAAGTTTATTTTATCAAGTATTCCACTTTCAAATTTTAAACCAATGGCAGGCAAAACAATCGGATTAAATATCTTCATATCACCACCACCGAGGTAGCCGGCGAACATAAAAGTATCCACAGTGCTTTTCATCGGGAAAGCAATATCTATATTCATGGGTATAGTTTCTTGTAATTTTGCACTTAGGGCAATTGTCATTACCTCTCCATCAATGATACTATCAAATACAGATGTAATATTCTTTACTACTACATTAAAATTGCCCAGCGCTACTTTCATTGGCTCTTTCATTAACTCATGCCTCTCAGAATATACCAAACGACTATTGTTTATTGTGATGCTATCAATATTGAGTTCCTGTTTTAGGCTTTTTAACATTTGTTGTGGTAATTTAGGTCGTTTTGATTCATCAAATGGGTTCCGCTTATCCTTAAAGATATTTAAATTCATATTCTCAACATCCACATGAGTTAAATATATTTTGGCTTCTTTAATTATCTCCCTAAGATTTATCGAACTAATCTTTGCATTTTCAATTTCCACATCAAATATCTCATACTGAAATTTACTTAATCCCACCATCTTAGCTCTATTCCAGCGAGGTTTTATGCTTATATTACCCAAAACCATTGACTGCTCATTCATATTGAAACTCATTTCATCAAATTTCAATATATATTTACCCCCTGGGAGCCGGAATTTTTCATTGGACATTTTAAAAACAACATCTTTTAAATTCAGTCTAAAACTAGCTGAATCAGATTCGTTTTTTAGTAATGTAATATCATCAAGCGATAAAATAAGGCTACTAGCAGAAAATACTGTATCACTTCTATTGACATTAATTATATTTACTGCAAAATCAACTATAGCTATCTTACCTATAAACCCACCTCCAATTCCAGGTAAAGGAATGCTATCAAGATTAAATAATATGGGTTTCTTCTTTGGTTTCTCTGCTTTTTGAGGAACCGATTTTCCATCTGTATAAACTTCTAAATGAGTGTTTTTTATAACGAAATGGTTTACATCTATAAATTTATTGCTAATTAACTTAATTAGGCTAATGTTTCTTATTCTTAATAATGGGACTTTTAACTTATAAATATCTGCATGCTTGATAGAATTAGATGTTAAATTTGATAAATATGCACTGTCAGGAGTTATGGTTATATCCTTAAGTATTATTGTCATCGTAAACAAGTTAACCCTTGATTTTCCAACCTTTATAACATACTGATTTGTAGATCTTTTATCTAGTGAATTTTCGATTTTATTAGTTAGAATAGCACCTACAACTAATTGTAAAATAAAAATAATTACTACAATAGATGCTATAACTATTGAAGTTACAATCAAGGACTTTTTATATTTCTTAGGAAAATCCATTATTCTAGATTTAGTGAAATGTAAAGATAATAAATAATATCACTTTTTTATAGCGAAAATTGCAAACAAGCTAATTTGATATACGAATTGAAATATTTATATTTTTGAAAAAAAGAAGCATGCAGAAAAGATTTACAAAAGATCTTCAGTATTACAAATTCTGCTTTTACGGTTTTTTTAAAAACCTTAGATTTTTTGATGCTTTCTTAATGCTATTCTTTCTGGAAAAGGAACTTGATTTTTTTCAAATAGGCATACTTTATTCTATCAGAGAGATAATAATAGTGATTACTGAGGTACCAAGTGGAGTTATATCTGATGCACTAGGAAGAAGAAAAACTCTTATTGTTTCATTTTTAGTATATATATCTTCGTTTCTTGTTTTTTACTTTTCCAATAGCTACATGTTTATTATTGCAGCTATGATATTATTTGCTTTTGCAGACTCTTTTCGAACAGGGGTTCATAAAGCGATGATATTTCAATACTTGAAGATAAAAAACTGGAGTGATCAAAAAATTGATTATTACGGTCACACCAGATCGTGGTCACAGTCAGGATCAGCAATTTCCGCACTATTGGCGGCAGGATTTGTTTTCTATTCCGATAATTACAAGATGATATTCCTTGCATCCATCATTCCATATTTGGCCAATATGATTCTTATTTATTCATATCCAAGGTCATTGGATGGTGAAATAACGAAATTGGAAGTTAACAATATTTCACAAAAGTTTAAGCTGGTAATATCTGCTACAATTCATTCGGTAACCAAAATAAAGTTTTTTAAAGTACTGACCAGTTTATCTTTATATACCGGTTATTATAAATCCGTAAAAGACTATATCCAGCCTGTAATTGTATTATTTGCTTTAAGTATTCCAATCCTCTCATATCTCAATAATGAAAAAAAATCATCTCTGATAATTGGTGTTACATACTTCGTCCTTTTTATGTTAACAGCCTTGGCCTCTAGACTTTCAGGGAGGTTTACAAAAATGTTTAACAATCCTAAAAGCCCTATGAACCATACATTAATATCTGGACTAGCGATTGGCCTACTCACCGGGCTTTTCTTTATCCTTGGACTATATATAATACCTATTATTGGTTTTATAATAATTATGATAATTGAAAACTTAAGGAAACCGATAGGTACAGGACTTATTGCAAATTTATCCAAGGACAGTTCGATGGCAACCACACTTTCAATATCATCACAAGCAAAATCACTTTTTGCAGCTATACTTGCTCCATTAATTGGTTTTTTCGCCGATTTAACAAATCCAGGCACTGGTATTGCTATTGTAAGCTTAATATTATTGTTAGCATGGCCTATATATAGGCTAACCAATAGCTAAAAATAAAAATAGTTGTAAATTTACGGCCAATCATATTATATAACTATGCAAAAGTATTTACTCACAATAATTGTATTTCTTTTTTTATCAGCCAACTGCTCAACCTCCTTAGCCCAGGATAAAGAGATGTTTTTTGTATTCCTAAACAATAAACCAGATAAGAAGAAGATAAGCGAATCAAAAGTTAAAGAATTGCAATCCAAACACCTTGATAATATTTCCAGACTTGCTGATGAAGGTAAATTATTGGCAGCTGGGCCACTTAAAGGTGGTGGAGGGATATTTATTTTGGTTGCTGAAAGTATGGATCAGGCAAAAAGTTATCTTGAAACGGATCCTGCAATTGCTGCAAATCGTTTTAATATTGAGATATACCCATTTAATATTTACAATGGTAAGATATGCGATGCTGTTGAACCCTATGAGATGGCTACTTACCAACTTGTTCGTATGAAGACTAATAATAATGATCAAAATGCCTTGGGTGATGACATTCGGGATAATCGAACATATATGGCACAACAACAATATGAAACTAAAAACCTCGTGGTTTACGGTAAATTTAACAATGATAACGACGGGGTATTAATATTAAATGCAGCTGATATAGAATCTGCTGAAAAGATAATTAATACACATCCATCTGTTATTAATGGAAATATCACCTACGAAATCAAAACCCTTTGGATAGCCAAAGAAACTTTTTGCAATTAGTAATTTTGTTACTTATTAATCATGGGTTTTAACCAGTTAACAAGTTCCGTTACCAGCTCATTATAATCATATAATTTCTCAGCTCGTGCCCTGCAAGATACTGCCATTTGGCGTCTTAATCCGGCATTTTGCAACAAATAGTTAATCTTACTTCCTAGTTCTCGAGGACTTCTTATTGTTAATATACCTTCCGTGGAAGTAACAATTGAACCAACTCCTCCTCCTTCATATGCAACACAAGGAGTACCACCAGCCAAAGCTTCTGCGTAAATAATACCAAAATGTTCTTTTTTCTCAGGAGCGGCAACCAGCAGAGTTGCTGCATTAATAAGTTTTGCTTTATCTTCTGATGATACAAAACCTAAAAATTTACCATTTTCACCTATTTTTTGTTTCAATTCATCTTCAAGCTCACCAGCACCTATAAAAACCGAAAGTGCCAAATCAGAATAATCTGACGAAGCAGCAACAACATTTTGTGGACCCTTTGACAAAGTTAATGCCCCAGGACAAATTACATATGTATCGGGCAAACTATATTTTTCTTTAATGCCAGCAGTATTATCAGGTCTGAAATCCTCAAGATCAACACCACATGGTAGAATCAAAAATTTATCATCAGGTAAATCAATCATGGGTTTAACAAGCTTATCCCTAACATATTTAGTTGTTACAAGAATGCCCTTTGCTTCGATAATTGACTTTTCGATCATCAACCAATTTTCATCATTCCAAAGCTCTTCATGTCGAGGTTCTATACCTGTTCCATGAACAAAAACTACATATGGTTTATTAAATTCAGCCGCTATTCTATTAACAGCGACACAGCTCAGATTGGCATGATGGGCAATAAAAATATCAATGTCAGAAGCAATACTCCTAAGAGCAGCTTCATAATCTAACAAATATTCCATCATTTCCGGATGATCCATTCTAGCTACCTGTTTTTGTTTATCACCAGCAGCAGGCAAGTACTCATGAACTGGCATAATACCGGTGTGCAATTTAATATCGATATTAACTGCACCTTCAATCTCATTATTATTACCCGGATACAAGAAATATACTTTATGCCCTAACTTTATCAGATGACGCACATGCTCACGTGCTACTTCTCCACTTCCTCTACCTTGGTTTAGTAATAATATTGCAATATTCATTTGTAGTTTTTTAGTTTATTAGAAAAGGTAAAAATAGAAAATAGTTGGTATTTAGAATGATTAAAAATTCCATTTTTCTTATACTTGCAAGAATTTCGAAAATCCAACATTTGAAAAATAGCAGCATGATTAAAAGATTTGTACCAATTATAGTGCTTACATTAATTCCTTTGATGTTTATTGCACAAAACAATATGAAATCCGACACCCTTTTTGTTTTTGCAGAAGGAATTGCTGTTAAATCTGAAATACCAACCGGAGAATTAACAATAAGTCAAAAAATTGATAAAATATTTACAAAGGCTGTTGATGGTTTGGGCATTGTACTTTTTTGGGATCCTTTTTCTGCAATTGGATTGCATGACCCTGTACTCTACGATGAAGAAGGAAATGCATTACTTAATGCAGATGGCACAGAACAAACATCAAATATACCTTTGGTGGTTATCTGGTTAATACTTGGGGCCACTGCCTTTACTTTGTTGTTAAGGTTTATTAATTTCAGGGGGTTTAAACATGCAATATTATTAGTAAAAGGGGTTTTCGACGATCCTAACCACAAGGGAGAAGTATCCCATTTTCAAGCACTAACAACTGCTCTATCTGCTACTGTTGGATTGGGAAATATAGCTGGAGTAGCAATTGCAATATCAATTGGAGGACCAGGAGCAACTTTTTGGATGATTGTAGCAGGGTTGTTAGGAATGTCATCAAAATTTATGGAATGTACACTTGGAGTAAAATACCGTAGAATAGATATTAATGGGGTTGTTTCGGGCGGTCCTATGTACTATTTAAGAGATGGCCTGAAGAAGAAGAAGATGAAATGGTTGGGTATCATATTATCTGTAATATTTGCAATCCTTGTAATTGGAGGATCACTTGGTGGAGGAAATATGTTTCAGGCAAATCAGGCATTCTCACAACTAACATATCTAGTTCCAAGTATTGGAGATTATGGAATGTGGTTTGGTATTATTCTTGCCATCCTGGTAGGTTTTGTAATTATAGGGGGAATTAAGAGTATCGCTCGTGTAACTGATAAAATTGTACCTTTCATGGCAGCTGTTTATGTTCTTACAGCCCTTGTGATTATTATTATGAATATTGAGCACACTGGTGATGCATTTAGACTAATATTTAACGGTGCATTTGGGGTTGATGCAATGAAAGGCGGAGTAATTGGAGTATTAATTGTTGGATTTCAACGTGCTGCTTTTTCGAATGAGGCCGGAGTTGGTTCAGCAGCCATTGCACATTCTGCAGTAAAAACAGATACCCCTATTACAGAAGGATTTGTTGCGCTATTGGAGCCTTTTGTAGATACAGTAGTTATTTGCACAATGACAGCATTAGTACTTATTTACACCGGATCATATGAGAACCCACTTGGTTATGAGGGAGCTCAATTAACATCTCTTGCGTTTGCAAAAGTGTTTTCCTGGTTTCCATATATATTACTAGTAGCAATATTCCTTTTCGCATTTTCTACTATGATATCATGGTCATATTATGGATTAAAGGGATTCGACTATTTAGTAGGCGACACTTTCGAGAAAATATTTGGAAACCGAAACGTTTCAAAATATACATACTTTGTAATTTTCCTATTCTTTATAGTTGTAGGGGCATCTTCAAACTTAGGCTCTGTTATCGCCTTTTCGGATATGATGATTTTAGCAATGGCTTTTCCAAATATCATAGGATTGTATATTCTTGCACCTGAAATGTTAAGAGACTTATCGGATTATTGGAAAAAGCTTAAAGCAGGAGAAATCAAAAGATACAAATAGTGCGAAATATCCATAATACTTGGCTCAGGGCATTCTTTACTCTTCGTAAAAGTGAACAAAAGGGCATAATAGTATTAGTTGTTATCATATTATTAATGGGAATTGGTAACATAGTAATGCCTATTATTCTGAAATCCGAATCCAAGTTAAATTACCAAGAACACAAAACTGCTATTGATTTGTTTCTGAAAGAACAGCAACTAATCGGCGATTCAATTAAAATTGAGATACTTCAAAATTCAGGAAACGTTGATTATGAAATAGCAAGTCAAAAAATAAAACCTTTCGATTTTGACCCAAACAAACTGCCCATCGAAGCTTGGAAAAAGATGGGGTTTACTGACAAGCAGATTCGAACTATTAAAAAGTATGAATCAAAGGGAGGCAAATTTAAACGTAAAGAAGATTTAAAAAAGATATACTCTATTTCAGATATTGAATATGGTATTATCGAACCCTATATTAAAATACCCTCAGCATATAAATCAAAAACAGGGAAAATAATAAAGAAAAAAAAGGGCCACAGAAAGGTAAAGTTCAAGAATGTTGAAATTAACAACTCCGATTCATTAGAGTTAATTAACTCACTAGGATTATCTCCTTGGCTGGCGAAAAGAACCATAGCTTACAAACGGCTACTGGGCGGTTTTCATAATATTAGCCAACTCAAGGAAGTATATGGCATGTCAGATAGTATTTTTAATAGCATTCAAAAGTACATAACAATTGACACTAACGAATTAAAAAAAATAGATATAAATAGGATTGAGTTTAAGGAACTACTTCGTCATCCATATTTTGATTACAATACCACAAAATCACTCTTTAAAACCAGAAATAAGATAGGCTCTTTTTCAAATATGGGTGAGATTAAGATGGTTAATGGTATTAATGATTCAATCTACAACAAGGTATACTATTATTTGTATATTCGGCGCTGAAAAATTTTGTTTTTTTATGAGTCGAAACACCAATGCATTTTCCAAATTCCCACAAACTTTTTGGGTAGCTAACACAATTGAATTGTTTGAACGCTGGGCCTGGTATGGGTTTTTTATGCTTTTTGCAAATTACTTAACTGGATCCTCCGATACCGGCGGACTAGAATTTTCTCAAACCCAAAAGGGTACAATAATGGGTATTGGAACTGGCATACTATATTTTATGCCGGTATTTACAGGAGCAATTGCTGATAAATATGGTTACAAGCGTGTCCTTTTTATATCATTTATAATTTATACATCCGCATTTATAGCTCTACCATTATTTGATACTTTTACAGGAGTTTTTGTTATGTATTTATATTTAGCTGTTGGTGCGGCATTATTTAAACCTGTTATTTCTGCTACCATCGCCAAAACAACTGATAGCAGTACATCTTCAATTGGTTTCGGTATTTTCTATATGATGGTGAATATTGGTGCTTTTTTTGGGCCAATGGTAACAATGTTATATAAAAGCAATTACAACCTTGTATTTCAAATATCGGCTGGTATTATAGCCCTTAATTTCATACTCCTACTATTTTATAAGGAACCTACCATTGAAAAAACCAAAGAATCAATTTGGGCAGCAATCAACAAAGTATTTGTTAATATTTGGCATGTCCTTCTTGATTTTAAGTTTGTTATATTCTTATTAATAGTTGCTGGTTTCTGGAGCATGTACTATCAACTGTTTTTTACTTTACCTGTTTTTATTACTCAATGGGTAGACACCTCAGTTGTATATGATTTCTTCAACAATTACATTCCATTTATTGCTTCAAATTATGGGCATAATGGGCAAATGGAATCTGAGTTTATAACAAATTTAGATGCTATGTTTATAATTGTTTTCCAAGTGTTTATTTCGGCATTGGTAATGAAAAAGAAACCTTTAAATACAATGTTATCGGGTTTTATTATTGCATCAATTGGAATGGCATTGACACTACTTACCCAAAATGTAATATTTACACTTGTTGCCATTTTTGTTTTCTCAATAGGTGAAATGGCTGCTTCACCTAAAATTACAGAATATATTGGTCGAATTGCGCCTTCTCATAAGAAAGCTCTTTACATGGGTTACTCCTTCTTACCTGTATTTATAGGTAGTATACTCGCTGGTATTATCTCAGGAAATGTTTATCAGAGTATTTCGGATAAACACTCAATAACTGTTAAAGAAGTCACCAGTAGGGGAATTGAAATACCTCCAGGACTATCTCACAACGAATACTTTGATCTAGCCGCATCCTCCATGGGTATGACTAACAATGAGTTGACTAACTATTTATGGAATACATACCACCCATCCAATATCTGGATCGTAATTCTTAGTATCGGATTATTCTCTGCATTCTGTTTGTGGTTATACAACAGCTTTCTTATGAAGAATAAGAATTCATATTAGACAATTGTTTTTAATTTTGGAAAAAATGAACTTTCAAGGTTGCTTGAATAGCAGATTTAATTAAATTTGTCAATTAACATAAATTGAATTTATTCACTAACTAATTTTATTATGAAAAATTTTTCACGCTTAGTATCTTTATTTGTTGTGGCAGTTTTTGCAATTAGCAGTGTTACTGCGCAAAATACTTTAATGACAAAAGCCCAGGATTTAGGGCTAAAAACTAATACCCCTGTGAATGTACTTTCAGATGCAGGTATGCAAACTTCAGCAAGAGACGTATATCTTGAAGAAGGTTTTGACATTGATGGTGATTTTCCTCCAACTGATTGGACACAGATTATCGTTAATACAACCAACACATGGATGCAAACAAATCCTACCAATAACCCATTTAGCGAGATTGACCCCAATAGTCTATTCTCAGCGATGGTGGCTTATATTGCGGAAGATCAAGACGAATGGTTGATTTCTCCAGTTGTTGATGCAATGGGAAATACCCCATTAACACTTGATTTTTATGCTGGTGTTAGCGGCCCATGGCTTAACCCTGGCGCTACCTTAATTTGCCATATTTCGGATGATGGTGGTACAACTTGGACAGAATTATGGAATGCAATTGATGTAATTGATCCAGCTGCTGATTGGGCATGGAATTTTGTTTCACTTGACATAAGTGATTGGGCTGGTGCTGAATTTCAGGTTGCTTGGCAATATGTTGGTAACGATGGTGACTTAATTGGTCTTGATGGTGTATCAATTGAAGCTGGTTATGACTATATCTATGTGGATGACTTTGAAGAATTCACAGTTGGAACTTATCTAGCTGAATCAGATGAAACAGGATTTTGGACAACTTGGTCAAATGACCCAGGTTCTGATGAAGATGCTCTTATTACAGATGTAGAGTCAGCAAGTCCAACCAACTCAGTTATTGTTGAAGGAATTACTGATTTAGTATTAAAACTTGGAAACAAAACATCAGGAGAATATGTTGTATCACTTGAATATTACATTCCTTCAAACTTTGGTGGTTACGTAAACCTTCAACATTTTGAAGCACCAGGTAATGAGTGGGCTGTTGAAGTTTATTTTGGAGCTGCTGCTGGATCTGACAATGGATACATGTACGCAGGAGACCCTACTGAAATACCATTTACATTCCCACACGATCAGTGGTTTACACTTGATTTTTGGGTTGATTTGGATGAGGACTTAGCTTCTTTTTCAATTGATGATGTTGAGATCGCAGAATGGCAATTTAGCTTACAAGCTCAAGGAGAGCCGGGAACACTTCAATTGGGTGGTGTAAACATATATGCCGGTGCTCCAACAGGAGAAACACCAAAATATTACTTTGATAATGTTGCATATATTGTACTTGATCCAGGTATATCAAATCCTATTATTGACGTAACTCCTACATCAATCTTTGCTACTATTCCTGAAGGTTCATCTACAACTGATATGTTTACAATGACAAATTTAGGTCAAGCTGAACTATCCTATGAAATTGTAACAATTTACCCTCAATCTGGAAAAGCACTAAGTAGCACACCTACAGGTGCAAATACAGCTAAAATATTAAATGAAGATATTAGTGCTGATCCAAATTACACTCCTGGTGAAGGTACTCCATCATCACGTGACGAACTATTACATTATGATACTGATAACACAAGTGCTATTGGTAATAATACTTCTGACTATCAGTGGAGAGTAGCTGCAATGTTCCCAGCTGATATGCTTGCTCCATATATTGGCATGGAAATAAATGAAATTCAAGTTTATATTAATGATGCTGGTATCGCTTATAAAGCACAAGTATATGGTATGGGTTCATATAATACTCCTGGTCCTGGTGAATTACTATTGGAGCAAGATTTTAGTGCTAATCCAATGAGCTGGAATACAGTTTCTCTTGATACACCTGTTAAAATTGATGGACAAGACTTATGGGTAGGATATTGGTTATCATCTACAGCGGGTATGTTTACACCTGGTGTTGATGCAGGTCCTGCAGATCCAAATGGTGACTGGATGTCATCCGGTCCAGGTTGGGATCACCTATCAGGAAATCCTGATTTGAACTTTAACTGGAACATTCGTGCAAACGTAACTGGTACACCAATTACACAATGGTTAAGCGCTGATGTTGATGGTGGTATGTTAGTTCAGGACGAAGAACAAGATGTAAATGTTACTATTGATGCAAGTGGACTTGTTACAGATACTTACACAGGAAAGTTCTTAATTAGAAATAATGACCCAACAAATGAAGAAGCAGTTGTTGGAGTTACTTTAGGTGTTCTTGTAGGTGTTGGTGAGAATGGCGAAAATGAATATGTTGCCGCTTATCCAAACCCAGCTAGCACAGTATTACATGTTCAGTCAAATGGAAATGTTACTAATGTTCGCTTAATTAACACAGTAGGTCAAGTTGTTTATGAAAACACAAATGCCAACGATATTGATATTAGCAATTTCGAAAGAGGTGTTTATTTCATTCAAATTGACACTGAAAATGGAACAAATACTCAAAAGATCTTAGTTCAATAAGAGCTAATCGATAATAAAAAGCCTCGCTCAAATCATATGAGCGAGGCTTTTTTTATTCAATAATTATGTCACAATCTTCTGTTGATCTATTTAACAAACTTGAAACTTCAAAGATTTTGAAGGAAGTAAATCCGCCAATTATTATAGCAGATAATTTGCGAACTCCTGAAAATATGGGATTAGTACTAAGATTGGCTGGAAATATCGGGTCTCCCTTAACCATTTTTTTATCTGATAATGAGATGGAATTCCGAAGGTCAAAAATAAAACGAACTTCTTCTGGCGCATCTGAAATCGTTAACTGGAAATTAATTAAATCATCAGAAATTTATAATCATCTACCTTCCAATTATGAATTGGTAGCCCTTGAAACAAATAGTGAGGCAACTGATATTTTTTCATTCAAGTTTCCAGAAAAAACGGCAATAATTATTGGTAATGAAGTATTTGGTATAACTCAAAACATTATAAAGAATGTAGTACATTGTGTTTATATTCCTGTTCCAGGAAAGATATCATCTTTAAACGTTAGTCACGCGCTTTCAATAGCTCTTTTTAAGTGGTTACATCAAGTTTCCACATAGCACTATTTTTTTATTCCTCTTAAAAACTCCCTTTTCCCAGGAGGTCCTGGTATTTTCTCAATTTGGAATCCCACCTCTTTCAACGACCTTTTTACACTTCCTTTACAAGAATATGTTGTAAATATACCTCCTACAACCATTGAATTATATACTCTTCTAAATAATTCTGCAGTCCATAATTCAGGTTGTGCGTTTGGTGAAAAGGCATCAAAATAAACCACATCAAAATAATTATTCACCAGCTCTTCTTCTTCTATTTTTGACTTATGCTTTGTTAAAACAAATCTATCGGAAAGCCTAACCTCTATATTAACCTCACTATGGATTAGACAAAATGTTTCTTTGGGGATATTTAATATTTGGAAATAGTTTAATTTTTGAACTTCGTCTTTTGACAAGGGAAATGGTTCAAATCCAACATAGCTAACCATAATGTTACTCTTCTTCATCAACTGATAAGTCAAAAGTACATTCAAACCTGTTCCTATTCCAATTTCGAGAATTCTTAATTCACCCTTATATGGTTTAATGGCAGGTACCAATGCGTTATTAATAAAAATATGATTTGATTCTTGGATTGCTCCAAATCCCGAATGGTAAGTTTCACATACTTCTGAGTTATATAATGTATGCGACCCATCCTTGGTAAGTAGTATTCGTGATTTGGTCATTTCTGTTTTTTTATGCAAAAATAAACCATACAATATATTAATTAAAAACTTGTTTCTTCGGATTTATGAAATAGAAACAATTTCAATTAGTTATATAACTCATAATTATCAAGCACATTTTGTATATTTGTAAAAATCATAATTAAAAACCTTAATAGAAAAATCATGAAACAACTATTATCAGTAGCCATATTGGCAGTAATTATTCTCTTTGGATCTTGCTCAAGCATAACAGTAACATCTGATTATGATAAATCCGTAGATTTCTCAAAATTCACTACATATTCATTCCATGGATGGGTTAAAGAGAGTGATAAAATACTTTCTCCATTTGACAAAGAACGAATTGAATCTGCATTTGAAGAACAATTCAATTCAAGAGGGTTAAAATTTGTAAAGGAAGGTGGAGAACTTGTTGTAGCTCTATTTATTGTTACCAAGCAAAAGACCGAACAAGTAGCAAATACAACTAATCTGGGAGGCTATTCTGGTTGGGGTTATGGAGGCTATTATGGCTATGGACCAGGATGGGGTTATGGACCAGGTTTTGGAGGACCATATATGGGTACTTCAACAACAACAATTAGTAATGTTAATTATACAGTGGGAACACTAGTATGTGACGTTTTTGATGCCAACGACAAAAAACTTATCTGGGAAGGTGTTGGAAGTAAAACGGTTGATGATAATCTTGAAACACGTGATAAAAACATACCAAAAGCAGTAGCAGCTATCATGGCTCAATATCCTGTAAAACCAACAAAAACAAAATAGCAAGAACAAAATACATATTTTAAATACTTCAGCATGACCACATCAAACACTGGATCAGAAAGCGAAAATTTATCGAGGATAAAGGAGATACTATTTGGTGAAGACCTACAAAGTATCGATCAAAAGTTTAAATCTTTCAAAGATGAAAATTCGGTAATCCATGAATCACTAAAAAAAGAACTAGAAAGTCGACTCGAAAATATTGAAAAACTACTCGATGAAAAGGCCAAAGAAGTTGATGAAGTTCATGAGAAGAGTGCTGAAGTACAAAAGAATATAAATAAAGATATAAAACAGGAAATAGTTAAAATAACTCTTGAGGTTAAGAATGAAAAGCAAAAATTTGAAGAAAATCTAAATACCAAAATAAATGATTTATCTTCATTGATTTCTAACCTCGAGAGTTCATTAAACATAGCTATTAGTGACCTTAAAAAAGATCATAGTAAAGCTATAAGTATTATAGATGAAAACAAAGTTAGCAAGGTTGATTTGGCTGACTTTTTAATTGATCTGGGTGAAAAACTCAAAAAATAACTCATAATAATTTTATGTCAGATTCAAGTGGTAATATGGGGATTTTTGGGAACCTCTCCGAAATTAAGCTAAATGAGCTTAGAAAAATAATCATAGGTTTAGACACTGAAGATCTTAAACGTCTTGCTCTTTTTGTTAATGATCCTGAAGCCTTTTCAGAAGAAATTAGCGAACTATTACCAAATAGCATAAAAATAATGCTCGACAAGGGAAAGGTATCTTATACTGAATTAATTCCCCTTGTTGAAACCACCCTAAAAGATAGTATAAAAAGAAACCCATATACTCTATCTGATATTTTATTCCCAGTTATGCTGCCAGCCATTAGAAAAGCTGTTGCAGAAGATATCAGAAATATGGTTAATTCACTTAACACAACGCTTGAGAATGGGTTTTCACCAAAACGAATTGGTTGGCGATTCAAAGCAATGTTTAGTGGTATGTCGTATGCTGAAATGGTATTATCACAGGCATATATTTATAGAGTTAAACAGGTTTTTCTTATACATAAAGAAACAGGACTATTGTTAAACAGCATTTCAGACAATGAAGATTCCGTAACCAAAGATGAGGATATGGTTTCATCAATGCTAAGTGCCATAAAAGACTTTGTACAAGATTCCTTTAGTGTTGATGATAATAATGAGCTTAATACTATTCAGGTAGGTAAATTTAATATTTGGATTGAACAGGGGCCCGGTGCAATATTAGCAGCAATAGTTGATGGTGATGCACCCTCTGGTTATCGCACTATCCTAAAAGAAACCATTGAGAAAATCCATTTAAAGCAAGCATATGACCTTGAAAAGTTTGATGGTGTCATCAAGGTTTTTGATAAAACCAAACCTTATTTGCAGAGCTGTATAATAAGTGAGCAGAAAGTAAAGAAAAAGAAAAAGCCACTTATATTAATAATACTATTAATTATATTATTTGGCTTAGGGGGATATTGGGCATACATATCAATTGATAGATCAATTAGAATTAGCAATCTCGCAAGTGCCCTTAATGCAGAACCAGGAATATTGATCACAGACGATAATACGCACAAAGGAAAAACAATGTTCGAGGGATTACGAGATCCATTAGCAGCTGACACATATGTACTAACGAATAAGATGAACGTCGACTCGACCGAAGTTGGTTATGAGTTAAAGCCCTACATATCACTTGAAGAATCAATGATTCTAAAAAGAGCATACTCCATACTTAAGCCCCCTTCTACGGTTAGCCTTTATTTAAAAAATGGCATATTATATGCTTCTGGTGAAGTAAAAGAAGATTGGATTGCCTTTGCAAATAATAATTATCAATTAATAACAGGCATTACAGGTTTTGATATAATCTCATTAAATATTCTTACAAGCATCGAAAAAGTAGAGAGGGTTTGTTTAGCAATTGAACAGTTTTATTTTGTTTTTAAATACAATGTTTTTGAGCTTAGCAAGCAACAAAAAGTGAAGTTTGAAAGCCTTATAAATGAGGTTAATAATGTACTAGATTTTAATTTTGCTCAAGATTCTGTACCTGTAATTATTGTTACTGCTCACACAAGTCACGAAGGCAATTCTGAAGCAAATGAGAAAATAGCATTTGATCGTGCTCAACAATTCATAAACTTGATGATTGAGGCTGGTATCCCTATGGAAGTACTTGTTCCAAAAGCTGATTTTATTGAGGATCTTGAAGCAGAGTTCCCCGTTCGATCTGTTTCTTTCAAAGTGTTTTATTCAAAACCCGAAGATTTATGATTAAAAAGAAAATAATAATGTTGGGCTCGTTTGCTGTCGGAAAAACTAGCTTGGTTCAACGTTTTGTTAATAGTATCTTTTCTGAGAAGTACCAAACAACAATTGGGGTTAAAATAGATCAGAAAATTGTTGATGTAGATGGTTCAGAGGTAAACTTGTTACTATGGGACATACACGGAGAAGATGATTATCAAAAAGTTAAACCTGCCTACATAATGGGGTCCTCAGGCTGTTTCATTGTAGTTGATGGTACACGTAAAGCTAGTTTAGAAATTGGATACGAACTAATCGAAATGGCAAAAAAAACAGCTCCCAATTCTGTTATTGTTGTCCTAATAAATAAATGCGATTTAAAAGATGAATGGGATATTACAAATGATGATATTGCTGGCTTAAGAAGTGCTGGATTCGAAGTTATTGAAACCAGTGCCAAAACAAATTCAGCCATTGATACTGCTTTTTATACCATATCTAAGTTAATGCTAAATAAATAACCCATGCTTAACGACTTACCAAAGGATATAATTGAATATCTCATAACAGAATTACCACCGTTTACTGGTGTCCTAATTATTAGAACTGATAGTGAAGGAAATATAATTGATCATCATGGCCCTCATAAAGAATATCTACGACTAGTACCTAAAGTTGGAAAACTTATTCATGAGCATGTACCAGCATTATTCTCAATGGTGCCACCCTTGGTATCACCAATGGTTCTTCATAATATCCAGTCCAATACAGATGTATATGCTGACATACATATTGTTGAGGCGAACGAAGACGAATATTGGATATTTTTTGTTGACCAAAGTAATCAGGTTGCAGGTATTAGAGATATTATTCAGAAAATGAATGAAGAAAAATTCAGAGAAGAAACAAAGGTTTCTTTGCCTGAATCTTCAGAACCATATGAAGTATTCGAAGACTTGATTTTAAATATTGAAAATGAATATACTGCAACTATTCATTCTAAAATTCCATCTTGGTTTAGTTCACTTGCTCCGAAATATTACTTAAATTCAGAAATAAAGTTTACTGAGATTTTTCCGTACTTGGAGGTGTTTATGTTTGAGGCCAATGATTTTTGGTCTAACAAAAAGGATGGTAAAATCGAATCAGGAATATGGTCAGAAACAATAAAAAAAGGTAAAGATATTGCATTAACAGCTTTTGCAATTTACAACAAGGGTAAGAAGTTTATGTTAATTCGGCCAATGGACGATGATATCGATAAAGAGCAAATGGCCTTACAAATGGCCAGGGAGCAAAAACTAGCCTACGAGAAACTTGAAAAAACCGAAAGTAAACTTAAAACATTATTAGATTATAAGGATAAATTCGTGTCAATTGTTTCACATGATCTTAGATCACCTGTTGCAGCAGTGTTGGGCATAGCCGAATTATTGGTAAATGACAAAAATGAGCTAACAAAACTTGATGACTTTTATCAGGAAATGATTTTTAATATTCGTGAGGAAATGATTAGATTGTTGGACTATAATGATAAACTGTATCATTGGTCAAATCTTGAATTAGGCAATTTTAAAGTTGTTAAAGAGAAAGCCAGTCTTCTTAAGATTATTGAGATTACCCATAGAACCGCTAGCAATAAGCTAGAAGAAAAGGGAATTAAATTTTCAACAAACCTTAAAACCGATATTACTATCGAAGTTGACCTATCATTATTCCAACAGGTGTTAAATAACCTTGTTTCAAATGCCATAAAATTCACTCCCAAAAATGGTAATATTTTTGTTAGAGTAAAAGAAGATGATGACATAAGAATTTGCGTAGTAGATTCAGGAATTGGAATCCCCAAAGATATTAGCAAAAGTATATTTTCTGGATTCTCAAGAAAAAGCACAATGGGTACTGGTGGCGAGAAAGGCACAGGGCTTGGGTTAGGAATTGTAAAAAAAATAATTGATGCCCATGGTTTTACAATCAATGTGGAGTCAGAAATAGGTGCTGGATCCAAATTTATTATTACAATACCTGAAAAAGCTGGATAATACAATACTATTTTCCTAATAAACTCTTCAGTATATCTGTTCTTCCGAGTTTTTCTAAACTAGCTTTTATTCTATTTCTAAATTCGGGTTTATACCAAAAGAAGTAGATATGTTGTTTTTCCTTTTCACTTTTCGAACGTGCCACATAAACAGGCTTTAAATCATACGGATTTAGTCCTGTATAATACATAACTGTTGCGTTTGTCATAGGTGTTGGTGTAAAACCCTGGACTTGTTCTAATTGAAGCCCAGCAGCCTTTGTGTCTGCAGCAAGTTTAGCCATATCCTCTTCTTTACTTCCGGGATGACTAGAAATAAAATACGGGATAATTTGCTGATTTAATCCAGCCTTTTGGGATATTGAATTAAACTTTTTCTTGAAAGAATCATACAACTCAAATGATGGCTTTCTCATTATTTTTAGCACATTATCCGAAGTATGTTCAGGAGCTATTTTTAATCTGCCACTTACATTTTTTGTGATCAATCTTTTCAAATAGCCATCGATGTCATCACCACCTTTTACATTGCGTTCCTTCATCAACAAATCGTATCGTATACCACTACCTATATTTACTTTTTCTATTTCTGGAAGGGATTCCACTTTATCATAAAGCTCCATTAAAGGTTTATGTGATGTGTTTAAATTAAAACAAACCTTTGGAAAAATGCATGATGGTCGTCTGCATTTTTCACAAATACTACGGTCAACACCCTTCATCTTATACATATTGGCAGAGGGTCCACCCAAGTCTGATAAACTACCTTTAAAATCTGGCAGCTGGCTTACTTTTTTTACTTCTTCAAGAATCGATTTTTCGGATCTGGAAGATACGAATTTGCCTTGATGTGCTGAAATAGTACAAAAACTGCAGCCCCCAAAACATCCTCGATGGATATTTACTGAGAACTTAATCATTTCATAAGCAGGAATTGGATTTTTACTCTTATATTTAAAATGAGGCAAACGAGTGAAAGGAAGGTCATAAATCTTATCTATTTCCTTTTCCTCCAAAAATGCATTTGCCGGATTAACCACCAAAAACTCATCATCAATATGCTGAACAAGTCTATTTGCATGTATCCGATTTGATTCAACTTCAATGGTTTTGAAATTTCTGGCAAATAATACTTTATCTGCTAAACAATCCTTATGCGAAAATAAAAAAATAGTTTCCCAATTTCTATTAACGGGAATTTCCATTTGAGATTTCACAAGAAAACCAGTTTGAGGAATAGTATTTAGCTTATTAAAGGGAACTCCTTTTTGAAGTAGACGCACAATTTCAACAATAGGTTTTTCACCCATCCCATATACCATTAAATCAGCACCCGACTGCCATAACATACTCTTTTGAAGCTCATTTTTCCAATAATCATAATGAGTAAATCTACGCATAGAGGCTTCTACTCCTCCAATTATTACGGGAGTTTCTGGAAAAAGATCCTTAAGTATTTTAGTGTAAACTATAGTTGGATAATCAGGACGAAACCCTGACTTATTACCTGGGGTATAAGCATCATTTGACCTAAGCCGACGATTAGCTGTATAATGATTTACCATTGAATCCATTACTCCAGCCGAAACACCAAAAAATAAACGGGGTGTGCCAAGTTTCTTGAAATCCCTTAAATCATCTTTCCAATTGGGTTGAGGAACAATTGCTACCTTTAGTCCAAGATCCTCTAACACTCTTCCAATTACAGCCATTCCAAAAGATGGATGATCAATGTATGCATCTCCAGTAAAGAGTATAACATCTAACTCATCCCATCCTCTTTCTTTTACTTCTTTTCTTGTTGTGGGTAGCCAGCTCTGTCTTGTTAGTTTTTCCATAGGATAAGTAGTAAAATGCAATTAAAAGCTACAATTCGATATTACCTGAGTAAACCAATACTGCAGGACCATAAAGCCAAATATCGTTAAATATATCAGTTCCATCAACTAATTTATGCTTAAAATCTACTTTAAAGAGTCCTCCTTTAGTATTAACATTGACAGCCTTATTACCTGATTCACAAAAAGATGCTAAAGCTGATGCCGTTACACCTGTTCCACACGATAGAGTCTCGTCCTCAACGCCTCTTTCATAGGTCCTAACATAGATTCTGTTATTGGAAATACTAACGAAATTTACATTGGTCCCATTGGGCCCAAATTTATTGCTATATCGTATTTTGCGACCCTCCCTAACAACATTAATTTCATCTATGTTGTCTACAAACTGAACATAATGAGGTGATCCGGTATCAAGGAAATAGTACTCGCTATTCTTTTCAATTTTACTTACAGATGACAATTGTAGATTAACATTCCATGTATCCTTACTATTTTCATCAACACTTACAACAGCCTTATGCTCTCCATCAAATGCATTAAATGTAGTTTTTTCGTTTATAAGACCCTTATATTCGGCAAAAGCAGATATGCATCGTCCGCCATTGCCACACATACTGCTTTTTTCTCCGTCAGAATTATAGTAACTCATCTCAAAATCAACTATATCAGAACCATTCAATAATATTAAACCGTCAGCACCAATTCCTAAACGTCTGTCACATAGTTTCTGTATCTGGCTTGCTGATAGTTTATAGTTATTCGAGCTGTTATCCAGTAAAATAAAATCGTTGCCGTTTCCATGAAATTTGAAAAATCGAATTTTCATAAAGATATTTAACATTAATTAACCTTACAAAAAAAATTTACGAAATAAATTTGCGTTTGTAAAATACAAAAATACATGAGATATATGAAAACTACATCAACTATTAAAAGTATTCTTAGTGGGACAGTTGGAGCTTTACTCGTATTAATCGCATTTATTATTTATAACGGTTACAAAGATGATACTTCAGCACGAACAGATATAAGACAAGAATATGAAGCTAAAAACGAGATTATACCTCCAATTCATAAAACAAATAACACACCTCAACATGCAGTTGACCTAACGTTTGCAGCCGAGAAATCTATTGATGCTGTTGTACACATCAAAACTCAGATACTGGGTAGAAGCAACTCATATGATGACTTTTTTGGTCAATTCAAAGAATACTTTCATCAATATCCGCAGCGTCAAAATAGCTATGTTGCATTTGGATCTGGAGTAATTATTTCACCGGATGGATATATAGTAACCAATAATCATGTTATTGATGGTGCTGATAAAGTTTCAATTACATTTAATGATGAACGAGAAACAATTGCTGAAATAATCGGTGTTGACCCAAGTACTGATTTAGCATTGATAAAAGTTGAAGAAGAAGACTTGCCATTTTTAACATTTGGAAATTCTGATGATGTGAAAATTGGTGAATGGGTACTTGCTGTTGGAAATCCTTTTGATCTAAACTCCACCGTAACTGCAGGTATTGTTAGTGCAAAAGCACGTAATATTAACATATTGGGCGGTCAATCATCAATCGAGTCATTTATACAAACAGATGCTGTTGTTAATAGAGGTAATAGTGGCGGAGCATTGGTAAATACCACAGGTGAACTTGTAGGCATAAACGCTGCAATTGCATCTCACACAGGTGTTTATGAAGGCTATTCATTTGCTATTCCTGTAAATATTGTAAGTAAAGTGGTGAATGATATAATGGAATATGGAGAAGCTCAAAGAGGTTATCTTGGTGTTCAGATCCAAGATATTAATGCTGAATTTGCCGAAGCGAATGACCTTGAAAATGTAAATGGAATTTATGTTGCTGCAGTGGTTGAGAATAGTGGAGCTAAAGATGCAGGCATTGCCCAAGGTGATATAATACTTTCAGTAAATGGTAAAAAAACCAATAGTCTATCCTCACTTCTTGGATTAATTGGGCAATACAATCCAGGTACTGTTGTATCAGTTAAAGTTAATAGAGATAATCAAATTTTAGATTTTAAAGTTACTCTGAAAAATAAAAATGGGACAACCTTAGCGATAAAATCCAGCGATTCATTCCATAATGAACTACTTGGTGCTGATTTGCAACAAATCACAACAGAGGAACAGAATATGCTAAATATTCCAAATGGGCTAAGAGTAAATAATATTGCCAATGGTATACTTGATAAAAGTGGTATTAATGATGGATTCATTATAACCGAGATAAATGGAGTAAAAGTTAATTCTCAGGATAACTTGCAATCAGCTTTAAGCAATACCAAAAGAAATATTATCAGATTAAAAGGTGTTTATCCAAATGGAGCCAGAGTATCATATGAATTTATGCTCTGATTATTTGCAAGTTAGAAAATATTTCGTAACTTGCATGGCTCTTTTCAAAAACTATTGAAAATCCAACCCTCAAAATGAGACAACTAAAAATAACTAAATCGATAACAAATCGTAATACTGCCTCGCTTGATAAGTATTTGCAGGATATTGGAAGAGAGGGACTTATTACAGCTGAAGAGGAGGTAGAGTTAGCACGCAGGATAAAAAATGGTGATAATATTGCATTGGAGAAACTCACAAAGGCAAATTTAAGATTTGTTGTTTCTGTATCTAAACAGTATCAAAATCAAGGACTTAGCCTTCCGGATATGATTAATGAAGGTAACTTAGGTTTAATTAAGGCAGCCAAACGGTTCGATGAAACACGGGGCTTTAAGTTTATATCTTATGCTGTTTGGTGGATACGCCAATCTATTCTACAGGCCATAGCCGAACAATCACGTATTGTGCGACTTCCTCTTAATCAGGTAGGATCTTTAAACAAAATAAAAAAGGCTTCATCACATTTAGAACAACAATTGGAACGCCCACCATCGGAAAATGAAATAGCTGAAGAGTTGGAAGTTTCAAATCATAAAGTTAATTCTACATTGAAAATTGCTACTCGATATGTTTCAATGGATGCACCATTAACCAGCGATGAGGATACAAAATTTCTTGACTTTTTTGTGCCCAAGGATACCGAAGATACTGATGAGTCGTTAATGAAGGAATCACTTGGAAATGAAATTCAAAGATCGTTGGCCACACTAAGCCACAAAGAGCGAGATATAATTAATATGTATTATGGGATTGGTCGTAACTATAGCCTTACACTTGAAGAAATTGGTGCAAAATTTGACTTGACCAGAGAGCGTGTTCGACAAATAAAAGAAAAAGCAATACGTCGACTTCGTCATACTGCAAGAAGCCGCTTATTAAAAGCATACTTGGGACAATGACCCACCAGAATATTTATTATTAAGAATGTGTAAAAAAGAAGATAGTTTTCGTTGATGACTATCTTCTTTTTTTATTTTTGCAGGTACAGCTTAAGTATTATTCTCCTTATTAGTTATTTAAATAATGAACGATGACAAATAAAAAAGATCTTAATGGTAGTTTTGAAGATTCGTTAAATGATTGGGCAAGGCAAGAGATGGTTGCCAACGAATTTATTAGTGTTCTATCAAAACTATTTTACAACAAGTCAATTGAATTGGTGCTTTTTCGAAGCCAATTAATTGACAGAAGCGCTAGCTTAATTTTATATAGGCATTCATATGCTGAAAATATTATCAATAAACAATTGAGTATTAAAGACTCACTAAAACTAGCAAAAGCTATTCTACATTGCAGCGTTAAGCCCTCAAAAATTGATATTGGAAAGCTTAATGGTGAATGGGTTGAAGAAAAAAAGAATTTCGTTGATGCTGAGGATTTTATAAAAATCAAACTCAAAAAATTCATCGGTCATGAAACAAAACTAAAACAACCTGTGGATGTTGTATTATACGGTTTTGGGAGAATTGGGCGGTTATTAGCGCGAGAATTAATTATCCAGGGAAATGGTCATCAGCTTAGAGTTAGAGCCATTGTAACAAGGGGTAATAGTGATGATCAAATAGCTAAAAGAGCTTCCTTATTACGTCATGATTCAGTTCATGGTCCGTTTCGAGGAATTGCTATAGAAAACTATGATGATAAAACTATCTACATAAACGGTCATAAAGTATTGATGCTTGCTGCAAATAGTCCCGAAGAAATTGATTATACGGAATATGGAATTAATAACGCGGTCCTAATAGATAATACAGGTATATACAGAGATAGAGAAGGATTAAGTAGACACCTAAAAGCAAAAGGAATTGATAAAGTGTTACTAACAGCACCTGGCAAAGGAGATATACCAAATATTGTTTTTGGAGTTAATGACAAAGAAGTTGATTATAAAAAGGAAAATGTATTATCAGCAGCTTCATGTACAACAAATGCTGCTGCTCCAGTACTAGCAGTTCTTGAAAAAGAATATGGCGTTGTGCAAGGCCACCTAGAAACTGTTCATTCCTATACCAATGATCAAAATCTGCTTGACAATATGCATTCCAAAACCAGACGAGGCAGATCGGCACCACTTAACCTGGTAATTACTGAAACAGGAGCTGCTAAAGCAGTAACGAAGATTATTCCCAGCTTACAAGGTAAATTAACCGGAAACGCTATCCGTGTTCCTACCCCCAATGTTTCATTGGTTGTCCTTAAATTAACTCTAGGTAAAGAAACAAGTAAAGAAGAGATAAATGAGTTAATGCGTCAAACGTCACTTTCTGGAGATTTGGTTGCACAGATTAAGTACTCAACATCTGCAGATGCTGTATCTTCTGATTTTATGAGCGAACCTTCAACTTCAGTTTTTGATAGTAATGCAACAATCGTATCACCCAATAAAAAAGGTCTTGTATCCTATATATGGTATGATAATGAGTTTGGATATACCCTTCAAGTTATTCGTGTAGCAAAGAATATGGCTGGAGTAAAACGACCAACATATTACTAGAAAATTTATTTTTTAAGTAACAATCAATTTTACAGAAACCAGAGCTTTTCTAATATCGCTTTGGTTTCTGTTTTTTTATTTTGAAATAAGCAATTCAAGTAAATGACCATTCTGAGTTAATATGACAAAGAGGCAAAAAAGTTTATAAATGTTTATTATAAGGTGTTCCTACTGATAGACCGGGCAAAAAAACGCCCTTAATACTAACCATTGGTATGTGAAAAACTTTAAAGATTAAATCTAAAAAACATATCATCGATTATTATATTTGCATTTTCGCATATTTACTGACAAAGCTGTCTTAATATAATGATAAACAAAGTAATAAAGATTACTTTTGTAAATAATTGAATGGTTAAATAAGAAACTAATGAAGAAAAATGTAAAGTATATTTTTGTAACCGGAGGAGTTTCCTCTTCACTTGGTAAAGGAATAATTTCTGCTTCATTGGCAAAACTCCTACAGGGTCGCGGTTTTTCAGTAACCATTCAGAAGCTTGATCCATATATAAATATTGATCCTGGCACATTAAATCCATACGAACATGGCGAGTGTTATGTAACTGATGATGGTGCAGAAACAGACCTCGATTTGGGTCATTACGAGAGATTTTCTAATACTCCTACTTCACAAGCAAATAATGTAACAACAGGTCGGATTTATCAAAATGTAATTAGCAAGGAAAGAAAAGGGGAGTATTTAGGAACTACTGTCCAGGTGGTTCCACATATAACTGACGAAATAAAAAGAAGTGTTCAAATTCTTGGTCATACAAATAAATATGATTTTGTAATTACTGAAATTGGTGGTACTGTAGGTGATATTGAATCATTTCCATTTATTGAAACAGTAAGACAAATGAAATGGGAAATGGGACACGATTGTGCCGTTATCCATCTTACCCTGGTTCCATTTCTAAGAGCTGCCGGAGAACTAAAAACAAAGCCAACACAGCATTCGGTTAAAACAATGTTAGAACAAGGAGTTCAGCCTGACATTATAGTTTGTAGAACCGAACATAGTCTTAATGAAGGAATAAAGCGTAAAATTGCACAGTTCTGCAATGTTTCTCCAACTTCAGTTATTGAATCAATTGATGCAGATACAATTTATGATGTGCCATTACTAATGCGTGATGAAAAGCTAGATATAGAAGTATTAAAGGTTACCAATACGCCAATTCCTGAGCAACTAGATTTAACAAATTGGGAGAGGTTTGTAAAACAACTAAAGAACCCAATAGGCACCGTAAATATTGGTCTAATTGGCAAATATGTTGAACTAAAAGATGCATACAAATCTATAAATGAAGCACTTGTCCATGGCGGAACAGAGAACGAGTATAAGGTTAAAATCATAAGTTTACAATCGGAGAAAATTGATTCCTCTAATGTTGACTCAAAAATGGAAGGCCTTGATGGAATACTAGTTGCTCCTGGCTTTGGTGGTAGAGGTATTGAAGGAAAAATAGAGGCAGTAAGATATGCAAGGGAAAACAATATTCCATTCCTTGGAATATGTTTAGGGATGCAATGTGCAGCAATCGAATTCTCAAGAAATATATTGGGCTTGAAAGATGCTCATACTACTGAAATAGATAAGGACACTCCTAACCCGGTTATCAACCTTATGGAGGAACAAAAAGAGGTGAAAAATCTAGGAGGTAGTATGCGACTAGGTTTATATGACTGCCATATTGAAAATGACACACTCACTTACAAGGAATATAAAAAGAAAGATATACAGGAAAGACACCGTCATCGCTATGAATTCAATAATGATTATCGATCACGATTTACTGACAATGGAATGTCAATTGCCGGGGTAAATCCTTCAAAAGATTTAGTTGAAATAATTGAACTTAAAGGTCATCCATGGTTTATTGGAGTACAATTCCATCCTGAATACAAGAGTACTGTAAAAGCACCACATCCATTATTTACAGGATTTGTAAAAGCTGCTATATCACACAGCAAAGGTTAATAACAACTGTTATTCTGTTGCAGTTTTAGGCTTTTTACGTCTACCCGCTTTTTGCAAGGCATTGTTTAATATCCATTCTATTTGTCCATTCGTACTACGAAACTCATCTTGAGCCCATTTTTCAAGTGATTCCAACATCTCAGGTTGGACTCGCAATACAAATGCCTTCTTCTTTCCCATTTCAATTATTCTCCATCATTTTTTTCATAGCTCGTAGTAGAGCATTTTGGCGTTGTGTACCTATTAATACTTTCTTACCACTTATTAAATTAAGTTGTAATCCGATATTTCCATGAACATTGTATGCTTTACCTACTTTCTTTTTCCCTTGTTTTACTCCCCAGCCACCATATTCTTTAATCGGTTTGTACTTCCGAATCTCAAATCTTTCAATTTCATCTGGCTTATAAATAATTGCTTTCTGTAAAATTGGTTTAAAGGTTATTCGTATATCCTTTTTGGTGATTATTGTAACCAACTTCGATCCAAATAGAAAAAACCCTGAAACAAGTAGTACCGCCAATACAAGTGAAGCAGATAATATTAGCCCCTTGTCTGTTAGTGGCTTATCACCAACTGGTTCATTCAATATAAATTGAGAATAAAAGGCATAAATAAAGAACACAATTGTGCCCAAATAAATAACTCCCATACTTAGATAGAGTGGCATGGAACCAAACTTTTGAACCTCTTTAAATATTACCTTTTCCATGGTTATTATTCTCAAATACATGGTTAACTCCACCATATTGTAATCACAGTTGTACAATATGGTGAAGTTTATTTATACTATGAATATAATGATCCAGTATTTACTACCGGAGCAACATCTTTATCTGATGTTAGTACAACCATCAGGTTGCTTACCATACTTGCTTTTTTCTCTTCATCAAGTTCAATAATATCTTTTTCCGAAAGTGCTTCCAAAGCCATTTCAACCATACTAACTGCTCCTTCAACAATCTTGTATCTGGCTGCAACTATTGCTGTAGCTTGTTGACGTTTAAGCATGGCCCCTGCGATTTCTTGTGCATAAGCTATGTAATTAATTCTGGCTTCTATAACCTGTATTCCAGCTATTGACAGCCTCTTTGTTATCTCATCTTCAAGCATCTGATTTACAGCCTCGCCACCTCCACGCAATGTAATATTGGCATCTTCATCTTCAAAATTATCATATGAATAATGCCCCGCAAGTTTTCTAATTGCAGCTTCGCTTTGTATATCAACAAAGTGTACATAATCATCCACATCAAAAGCTGCTTTATAAGTATTATCAACTTTCCAAACCATTACTACTCCAATCATAACAGGATTACCAATCTTGTCATTAACTTTAATGGGTTCACTATCCAAATTTCGAGCACGCAATGAAATTCGCTTTCTGGTAAAGAATGGATTTACCCACATAAACCCATTTTTCTTAACAGTTCCCTTATAAGCTCCAAAAAGGACCATTACTTTTGACTCATTTGGATTTACTGTCACAAGTCCTGCCATTCCAAAAACTCCCAATAGCAGAAAAACAACTGTCCAGATCATTTTCATAAAAATAATAGCAAGCACGGGTAATACTATTAGTAATATTATTATCAATAGTGCAAGATAACCCGACATTGGTGTGAATTCTGATTCCTTTTTCATTGTAGTATATTTTATATTAATATGATATTATTTTGATATCACAAATGTATATCATTTAATCTCTCATGTCAAGTGTTTTTCAATATTTTTTTCAATGCATCAATATAAATTCTTGCAGGCAAGACAATTTGACCAATTTAAACACCTATAAACGTATCACTTACACCATTCAGTATGTGGCATGTTATTTGTCAATCATTTAAGAATTCTGAATATATTTGCAAACTTATTTCCCACATATCGGAAATTGAAATAAAATGAAAACAAAATCCCATGAATAAAAACTCAATTATTGGTTTTATCCTTATAGCGGGAATAATGATTGGTTATACTTATTGGATGTCTCCATCAGAGGATGAAATAGCAAGACAACAATTCGTAGCTGACTCAATTGCACGTGTAAATCAGCAAAAAGCTGCTGAATTGGCCAAAGTTACCAAGGAATTAGAAGAAGCTCAACAAGTTGAAGAAAGTGTTAGTCTAGTTACAGAAACACAGTCAGAAAATTTCGATGAGTTAAAAAACAAGTATGATCTGTTTGCCAATTCTGCCATTGGTGATGAACAACT
Source organism: Bacteroidota bacterium (assembly GCA_016845105.1). Taxonomy (GTDB): domain Bacteria; phylum Bacteroidota; class Bacteroidia; order Bacteroidales; family F082. The sequence continues at coordinate 51,041 of JAERTF010000148.1, forward strand.
TTACGTAATAGAAAATGACCTTATAAAACTCGAAATAAGCAACAAAGGTGGTGGGATTAAAACAGTTGAATTAAAAGACTATCAAACATTTGATTCTCTCCCTGTTATATTGCTAAACCCCGAAACCTCCAAATTCGGTCTATCATTTTTCTCAAACAATAGGATTATCAATACTGAAGATTTCTATTTTACACCAAGCGAAAACATATCATCACATACAACAGTATCAGGCTCAAATTCAATTAGTTTTAGCATGCGTTTGTATACTGGAACAGAAGAAGGAATTGTAAACACAAATAGTTACATCGAGTATTTATATACAGTTAGTGGTGATAATTACATGTTCGATTTTACCATTAATATTGTAGGTATGGATGGTGTAATATCATCAAATTCGAGCTTTGTTGACCTTAACTGGGCCGCAGATGTAAGGCAGCAGGAAAAAACCATCGACCAATTTAATGGCTCAACAATATACTATAAGTATTATCAGGATGAGGTTGATTACTTATCGGAAACAGATGATGATGAAGAGCAAATATCAACCAAATTAAAATGGGTATCCTTTAAACAACGATTCTTTTCATCATCACTAATTGCAAAAACATCCTTTGAGAGTGGAAAGATTAAGGTGTTTGAAAAAGAAAATCCAGGATCTGACAGATACCTAAAATCGATGGAAGCAGACTTTGAATTACCCATTAATTTAAAAGGTAGCACGAGTATTCCATTATCTTTTTACTTTGGACCAAATAAATTTTACACACTTAAAGCTTACGATTTAGACCTTGAACGTCAAATTCCAATTGGTTGGGGATTCTTTTTATTAGCATGGATTAACGAGTTTATAGTAATCCCTACTTTCGACTGGTTGGGTGGATATGGTTGGAATTATGGTATTGTAATATTGGTACTAACGCTAATGTTAAAAACACTACTATTTCCAATTGCTTATAAGACCTATTATTCATCAGCAAAGATGAGGGTTTTGAAACCGGAAATTGATGAGTTGTCAAAAAAATTCCCTAAAAAGGAAGATGCAATGAAGAAACAGCAGGCGGTTATGTCACTATATAAAAAGGCTGGTGCTAACCCGGCTGCAGGTTGCGTCCCAATGCTACTTCAAATGCCCATTCTTTTTGCAATGTTTAGGTTCTTTCCTGCTTCCATTGAGCTTCGTCAGCAACCTTTTTTGTGGGCACATGATTTATCAAGTTACGACTCAATAGCTACCCTTCCTTTTAATATTCCATATTATGGTGATCACGTAAGTTTATTTACATTATTAATGACCGTATCAACTATATTATATACATACATGAATAATCAAATGATGTCGGGCCAAACACAACAAATGCCTGGTATGAAAACTATGATGTACATAATGCCAGTTATGTTCCTTGGTATATTTAATGGGTATGCATCAGGCTTGAGTTATTATTATTTCCTAGCAAACGTAATTACATTTGGTCAAATGTTTGTATTCAGATATGCAATAAACGAAGATAAATTACGAGCTAAGATTGAACTTAACAAGAAAAAACCAGCCAAAAAGAAGTCGGCTTTCCAGAAAAGGTTAGAAGAAGCAGCTAAGCAAAAGCGCAAATAACTAGACACACTATACTGTTGAAATAATGAGTTCAAGAAAGCTGTTTATATTAGCTTTACTACTGCTATCAATTGCTAACATTGCAATTTCACAAAACATATTTGTGTATAACCAACAAACTGGTAATCCAATTCCTGATGTTGTTATATTTAATAAGGATCAATCCTTTTCTGGATTAACCAACAAAGTTGGAATAGTTGATATTAGTAATTTTGGTGAAAATGATATAATTACATTCCAACATCCATCTTTTAATTCTACATCTTTTAATAAAGAAACAATAGCTAAACTCAAGTTCAAAGTACCACTAAACGAAAAACTGATTAACCTTGACGAGGTAATTGTTTCGGCCAGTAAATGGGAAACCAAGGCCAATGAAATTCCAAACAAAATAGAGCAGATAAAGCGAAAGGAGATTATTTTTAACAATCCTGCCACATCAGCCGACATGATATCCTCAGGTAATCAGGTATATGTACAGAAAAGTCAACTTGGTGGTGGAAGTCCAATGATTAGAGGCTTTGCTGCGAATAAAATACTTTTTGTTGTGGATGGCATTCGAATGAATAATGCCATTTATAGAAGTGGCAACCTACATAATGTTCTTCAAGCCGATGTCAATAGTGTTGAAAATGCAGAAATTATATTCGGACCTGGTACAAATATCTATGGAAGTGATGCACTTGGTGGTGTAATTGATTTTCATACACTCAAACCAAAATTTTCTGAGAGCAAAAAGTTTGTTGGGTCCGGAAATGCACTGGCACGCATAGCCTCGGCAGATTTTGAAAGAACATTGAGTGCCAATGTAAATATTGCCAATAACAGGTGGGCATTTATGACCAATATATCATATAGTAAGTTTGATGACCTACGAATGGGCAGTATGCACAACGATTATAACCTCAGACACCAATATGTAGATATAATTGACGGAGTTGATACCATAATGGATAATTCCAACCCTGAAATTCAGAAATATTCTGGGTTTAGTCAAATAAGTTTCTTAACAAAAATTGCCCATCAGTACAGCAAAAACGTAGATTGGGAATATGGCCTTTACCTTACAAATTCTAGCTCAGTACCAAGGTACGACCGCCTATTGCAGTATAAGGATGATGAGTTAAAATATGCCGTTTGGAATTATGAACCCCAACAATGGCTAATGAACCGACTAGCCATTAATATCCACAATAATGCATCATGGTATGACAACGCTGTTTTTACATTTGGATATCAAAATGTTAAAGAGGGAAGAAACGACAGGAAATACAAGAGCGACTGGCTGCGTAAAAGAAATGAACAAGTTAATATATTTTCACTCAATGCTGATTTCGATAAAACTATGATAAATGGCAATTTCATTTATTATGGAATTGAACTTGTATACAATGATGTTCAATCAAAAGGGATTGAAGAAAATACCGTAACTAATGTTTCCAATCCAATCTCAAGTAGATATCCTGATGGTGGAACAGGTTTCTTTCAATCGGGAGTATACCTTAGTTATAAGAGAAATCTAACAAAACTACCCCTGACATTTTTGGCAGGTGCCCGATATTCGTTTGTAAGTTTAAACTCTGCATTTAATGATACAACATTCTACCAATTGCCATATAATTCCATAAAAATAAACAATGGAGCATTAACAGGTAGCATTGGTTTGGTATACCACCCAGGTGAATGGCAATACAATATAAATTTGTCCTCAGGATTTAGAGCTCCAAATCTTGATGATGTAGCAAAAATATTTGACTCAGAACCTGGAAATGTGGTAGTCCCAAACGACAACCTTAAACCAGAGTATCTCTATAATCTGGACATTGGATTAATAAGAAGAATTGATGATGTGGCTAAAATTGAGTTTTCAGCATTTTACTCATACCTAATTGATGCTATGGTTAGAAGAGATTTTACATTAAATGGAAAAGATTCCATTTATTATGATGGCGAACTTAGTAAAGTGCAAGCAATTGTGAACACAGGAAGTGCTACCATTTATGGTGCAAGCTTGATATTTGATATTAAGCTATTTAATAACCTGGCATTTAACAATGTGATCACAATAATAAAAGGGGAAGATAACACAGGCGATCCACTCAGACATGCTCCTCCCCTGTATGGAACTACAAACATTACTCTAGAAAAAGGGAAATTAAAGATGCTGCTAGGTATTAATTATAATGCAGAAATTAGTTATAATAACCTGGCTGCAAGTGAACGTGATAAGGCATATTTGTATGCTACCGACTCAAATGGGAATCCTTACTCACCTGGTTGGTGGACATTAAACTTTAAAGGTAGTTATGCATTTAGCCCAAAATTCTTTACAACCTTTGGGATAGATAATATTATGGATTACAGGTATAGAACCTATTCTTCGGGTATTACTGCACCGGGAAGGAATTTCAATATTGCTTTCAGATATGCTTTTTAAAGTGATTCCTTTTCTAAATAATCTTCAAGTGTGCGCGAATCTAAATAATCCTTAAAGTTTTTCGTCATTTCCATCGTAAGATCATCAAATACACAATTCCCAAATGGGCATGTTGGTTTATTAAGTGGACACCTGGAAACAACTATTCTACCTTCAATTGATTCATATATTTGAAGTAATGTTATATCCTCCGGTTTATCAACCAAAAAAAAGCCTCCTGATGGGCCACGCGTTGAACTAAGAAACCCATCTTTTACAAGTTTTTGAAGCACTTTAGCAATGTGAAATTTAGAGCTGCCAGTTGCATTAGCAATGTAATTTACGTTTACTTGCTTACCTTTGTTTTTGGCAATAATTACAGTACTATGCAATGCTATTGTAACAGCTTCAGATATATTTACAATTTTCGCCATTTGCCTATCTAAGTATTTATTTGCCAAAATTACTTATTTAATTCATATAGCTCAAATATTATTGAAATAACCCAATATACTGAACCTTATATTTCATATGAATATTTATATTATATTTGAGATTCCCAAATCAAAAAATAAGATGAAGTTTACCAACTTATATATGTCTTTGTTTTTGTGTTCCTCCCTATTGATAATTTCATCGTGTTTACCTGAGAAAACAAACTCAAATTCCATTTCAATCACATCGCCACGATTAACAAATAATCCATCATATGATGTTATTTGCACTGTTGATCGACCATTACTAACTTTCTATAATTCATCTGGTGGCGTTGGTAATTTAGTATATACCATTCAGGTCGCTAATGATAAAAACTTTAACGATATTATTATTGAATACAAAGGCGTTAAGCAGGATACCAAATATATTACATCCAAATTAATAGAAGAGAATGACAAATTACCATCCGATAAACAGTATTATTATTGGCGAGTAAAGGCAGTGGATCAAAACAATAACAAAAGCGCGTGGGCTACGTCAAGATATTATCTTGATACTACTTCAGACGATCGTTTTATGAATCTCACCCGTGAAGAAGTTAAAACTGTTACCGTTTCTGATGGAGCTAACTCAAAAAATATTATTGATATTACCGACATTGGAAACACTACACATTGGGAGCCTCCTCCTCCTGGTAATAACCAAAGCTGGGTAGAATTTGAATTTGAAGAACAAATTGAACTAAGTAGAATTTGGATGCTTAGCAACCCAGTGGGTAAAGAAGGATGGCTAATCGACTTTTATTGGATGAGTAGCGTTGATGGAAATAATTGGTCAAAAATTGAAGGAGCTCACAAGGAAAACAATGATACTTTCCGCAATATAATAGATTTTAATCCGGTAGAAGCACGGTTTATTAAACTAATTATTAACGATTTTTATGGTTATGCTCCACAACTATTTACAACAATTTTTTATTCAAAAGGTGCACCACCTACACCAAATACACCAAACAATGATTACGTGCTTATTATTGGAGATCAATTAGATGGTTTTACTTTTACAAATCTTGCTGACCATATAGAAGGTTTGGACCTAGATCTAGAAACTATTACTGTTCCTCACTATGAAATTTCACTTGAAATACTAAAATCATTATCACCTCAACCAATAGCAATAGTTTTTAGTGGCAATAATGCGAATTACCCAAATCTACCTATGTATGAATTTAATGGCGGGTTTGAAATTGTAAGAAACAGTAATATACCTATACTTGGGATATGTGCTGGCCATCAACTGGAAGTAATGGCATTTGGATATACATATGCACATAGTACAGGATGGTTTGATAATACTATTCTAGATATAGAAACTAGAAAAGACCCTGATTCAATTTGGATTGTAAAGGAGTCGCCAGTTTTTAATAATATCCCGAACCCATTTTTTGGAGTTGAAATTCATAGTTGGGCAACAGCTGAGAAAGTATTTCCAATTATCGGATTCGAGTTATTGGCAAGATCAACATATGTACAAACCCAAAAAATTAAGAACCGAATGGTTTATGGTGAGCAATTTCATGCTGAGATTGAATTAAAAGCCAATCAGGCAACTCCAATGATTTACAACTTTCTGACAATGGCTTTAGAAAATAATAGTTATAACAAATAACCAACACAACGTTTATGGCACAGAATTCTACTACAAAAAAAATGATAACCACTGGAGGCTTCATTGCACTAAGTGGTTCAATGGTAGCAACAGTTTATGGATATCCGGCTTTTGCATCATCAGGATTCGCATTGGTATTTTACCTGTTACTGGCGGGTATTTTCTTCTTTCTACCAACTGCATTAATTTCAGCCGAAATGGCAACCGGTGATGGTTGGCAAGACGGAGGTGTATACAAATGGGTTGGTACGGCTTTTGGTCCCCGGTGGGGATTTGCTGCAATTTTCTTCCAGTGGTTTCAAATAACAATTGGTTTTATCACTATGTTATATTTTATAACAGGTGCATTATCATACCTTATTGGCGAACCAATAATTAATGAAAATCAATTGTATAAATTCTTAGTTGTAATGGCTCTTTTTTGGATCGTTACTTATCTAAACTTAAAAGGAGCCGGATTCATCAGCAAAATAACGAAGATATCCTTTACAGCAGGTATAATACTACCTGCCCTATTGCTAATTGTAATGGCTATTATTTATACAATAGATGGGAATAAGATTGAAGTAGTTATGAATTGGGATACTTTTTTACCTGATTTTACTAAAATAAAAACAATAGTAATATTAGTTGCCTTCATGCTATCATACCTTGGTATCGAAGCATCAGCAGTACATGTTAATGAACTGGACAATGCAAAGAAAAACTACCCAATAGCAATTATGGTTCTCGCCTTTGGAGCAATTGTAATGAATATTTTTGGAGCACTAAGCGTTGGTTTCGTTGTTCCCATCGATAAAATCGAATTGAATGTAGGCATAATGCAAGCCTTTGAACATTACTTAAACCTGTATCACTTAAAATGGCTACTACCAGTTACAGCATTTTTATTAGCATTGGGGGCATTTGGTGAAGTTGCAGCGTGGGTAAGTGGCCCAATTAAAGGGCTTCAAAATACAGCCGAAGATGGATTATTACCGGCACGGTTTAAAAAACTTAATAAAAATGGCATATCTGTAAGTTTGGTTGTTGCCCAGGGAATAATAGTAAGTATTTGGGCTGCCCTATTAACATTTGGGGGAACAGGTGGTAACTTATCATTCCTACTAGCTATGGCATTAACCGTTGTATCATATTTAACCATGTATATCTTACTTTATTTTACTTATTTCCGACTTAAAAGCAAGTATGGAGATGTACCGAGGGCTTACCTTGTACCAGGTGGTAGCTTTGGAAGGTTTGTTATACCAGTATTGGGATTGTTAATGAGTGTTGGGGCATTTATAATAGCATTCTTTCCACCCTCATCCATAAAAGAAACGGAAATATATTCGTATGAAACAATATTAATTATTGGCTTTGTGGTAATATTCTTTTTACCCCATATAATATATCACTTCAGACCAAATAAAAAGAAAATTTCTAACTAGTAACAATAAACCAAAAAATATAGCTATGGCAATACACAAAAAAAATACAATCGAAGAAGATCTACTGGATGATGTTTTCGCATCAGAAGACTTATCAAAAAAGCTCCCCAAGTATAAATTTCCAAGTGAAGAACAAGATCCATCTCATGCCTACCAAGTTGTACATGATGAATTGATGCTTGATGGAAATTCGCGTCAAAATCTTGCTACTTTTTGCTCCACATGGGTTGATGAAGAGGTTCATAAATTAATGGATGAATCACTTGACAAAAACATGATCGACAAAGATGAATATCCACAAACTGCAGAAATTGAAAGCAGATGCGTACATATGCTTGCCGATTTATGGAACTCCCCGGATGCAGCTAATACTACAGGATGTTCAACAACCGGATCAAGTGAGGCAGCTATGCTTGGAGGTATGGCAATGAAATGGCGGTGGCGTGAAAAAATGCGGAAAGCAGGAAAACCTGTTGATAAACCAAATATGATTTGCGGACCTGTACAAATTTGTTGGCATAAGTTTGCACGTTATTGGGATATCGAACTCAGAGAAGTTCCCATGGATAAAGGCAGATTAATACTTAACGCTGAAGAAGTTATAAAAAGATGTGATGAAAATACCATAGGAGTGGTTCCAACATTGGGAGTCACCTATTCTGGACAATATGAGCCTGTTAAGGAAATTTCCGATGCTCTCGATAAATTTGAAGCTGACAAAGGGATTGATATACCTATTCATGTGGATGGTGCCAGTGGCGGTTTTTTAGCTCCATTTATCGATCCTGATCTATTGTGGGATTTTCGACTACCTCGTGTTAAATCGATTAATACTTCCGGTCATAAATTTGGCCTTTCACCACTTGGAGTAGGTTGGTGTATATGGAGAGATGCTGATGACTTACCAGAAGATCTTGTATTCAAAGTGAACTACCTTGGTGGTGAAATGGATACTTTTGCATTGAATTTCTCACGTCCCGCCGGACAAATTATAGCACAATACTATAACTTTTTGCGTCTTGGTAGAGAGGGATATACAAGAATCCAACAAGCATGCTATGATACTGCGGTATACATTGGCAAAGAAATAGATAAGCTTGGTCCTTTTAAGGTTGTATATGATGGGAAAGGTGGAATTCCTGCATTGCTATGGCAGATGAAAGAAGGAGAAGATCCGGGATTTAACCTATTCGATCTTTCCGATAGACTCAGAACAAGAGGGTGGCAAGCTCCTGCATATTCACTACCTGATAATTTAACTGATGTGGTTGTTATGAGAGTTCTTGTGCGTCATGGAGTTAGCCGTGACTTGGGAGATCTATTCGTTGCTGATGTAGTTCGAAGTTTAGAATACTTTAAGAAACACCGTATTACAACCCCATTAGATGAAAAAGAGGCAGGTGGTTTTCATCATTAATATATTAATACCATTTAGGTAATACTAAGTCTCGCTCAGCACATAATAGCCAGCGAGACTTATTTTTTTATATGCCTTCAATTTCATTATAAAACTTTCTCATAAATTTTATAATATTTTTGTACCATGAAAGTTGATAATTCCAGAACTAAAACTTCAAAAATATTATGTTGTTAAGAGTAGCGTTTATTCTTTCCCTATCACTTATACTAGGAAATGATAGTCAATTAATCAGTCAGCCTAATACAGACTCACAAATAAAAATCACTGATTATTCAGATGCAAAAAACTGGTCAATATTATCATCGGATATCACCCATAAAATTGATGTATTTTTTGTACATCCAACAACATACGGTGCTCCATCAAATGGTAAATATACAGCCAGTATTACCAATAAAGAACTAAATGAATTTACTGATTCACATGCCATTGGCAGAATGACTTCTGTTTTTGCTGCAAACTGTAATATTTTTGCTCCAAGATACCAACAAATAAATATGGAAGTATTATCAATGTCTGAAAAGGATCAGAATCATTATTTAACTATACCCATAAATGATATTAGAACAGCACTAGTATATTATTTGCAGCATCTGAATAATGGACGTCCCTTTATTCTAGCATCTCATAGTCAGGGTTCAGATGTATTACAGAAAATACTAATTGAAAATCCTGATATCATTGATAGAAACAAGTTGGTGGCAGCCTATATGCCTGGTTGGACATTTACTGATGAAATACTCAAGCAAATTAAGATTCCTCTGTCAACCTCAAATAATCAAACTGGTGGTGTAGTTGTATGGAATACCATTGAAAAAAATGGAAGTTCTCCAACACTCTTGCAAGGCGCTAAATGCGTTAACCCTCTAACATGGACAACAGATACTATTGAATACCCCAGTTCATATAATTTGGGAGCTAATATACTTGATAAGAAAGATAATGTAATCGAAATTAACAATTTCACTTCGGCCAAAATAAACAGTTATGGTGGTCTGGAAATACCAGTCCCAGAACCATCAATTGCTAACAAACTAGATATGTCGATGGGGCCAGGTATATATCATAAATACGATTACGATTTCTTCTATAATAATATTATTGAAAATGTTGCCGATAGGTGTAATGAATATTTAAAAACACATTAATAACTATAATAACTAATTTTGTCATAAAGAAACATGTAGTATATGGAACTAAAAATAATATCGTGGAACGTTAATGGGATTAGAGCACTTCAAAAAAAAGGGTTAAATGAAATAGTTGACAACCTTAATACTGACATATTATGCCTGCAGGAAACAAAGGCGCAAGATGATCAGGTGAGAGAAGTTTTATTCGATTCAGGATTCCACTTTACAAGTAATTCTGCAGTACGAAAAGGTTACTCAGGCACTGCTATTTTAAGTAAAAATGAGCCAATTCAAACAACCCCTGATATCGGACTTGATAATCACGATCAGGAAGGTAGAGTATTAACAGCAGAATATGAACATTTTTATTTGGTTAATGTTTATGTGCCAAATTCAGGTTCAGAGTTAGTGCGATTGGAATACAGAAAACAATGGGATGCGGATTTTCTTTCATTTCTAAAGGCACTTGAGGAAAAAAAACCTGTAATTCTATGCGGTGACTTAAATGTTGCGCATCAACCAATCGACTTGGCAAACCCAAAAAACAACTATAACAAAACTGCCGGATATACTCAGGTTGAAATTGATGGACTGGATAATTATATTGCCAATGGGTTTGTAGATACATTCAGGATGAAATATCCAACTAAAATAGCTTATAGCTGGTGGAGCTATCGCTTTAATGCTAGAGCCAGAAACATTGGATGGAGGATTGATTACTTTTTAGTTAGTGAAAGCATAGTTAAAAATGTAACTGAAGCTTTTATTCTACCAGATGTTGTTGGTTCCGACCACTGTCCGGTAGGTATAAAGATTAAATTCTAGGCCTCGCATTTATTTAGAATCATTTTTAATTACCTTTGCAAATTAGCAAATCCAACCCGGAAACAGTAATCTTTTATTGTTGATAATTAGCATTATCAGATACGTTTTCCTGGGAAAAAATAGTTTTTTAATAAAACAATATGAGAAATCGTAGTACTATAA
>JAERTF010000149.1 GCA_016845105.1 Bacteroidota bacterium
GTATAAAATGCCATGGCAGTTTCAGGATACTGGTATGGCTATTAATGGTGGTTTGCGTATACTTTTTAAATAATGGTTGTTCAATTTTAAGATTTTTTAGTTATGATTATTTTGAAATCAACTAAATGCTACAATAAACTCAACTATTTTCAAAACAATGTTAGCTCTGAGCATAAAAAATAATTAACAACCTTAAGATGAGTAAATAAGAAGAAATGAAGACATCCTTCCTGCTTTTTCTAACATGCGTTTTTTTTCTAGCTTCCTGTACAAACTTTAATAGGGTTCAGTCAGCCAGCGATACAATTGCTGTTACTGATTTTCGTGGTAAAGAAGTAAAGATTATTAAACCGGCGGAAAGAGTTATATGTCTGATAGAAAGTGCCTTGTCGGGCATTTACATGCTCTATCAGCAAAACAGGGTTGTTGGAGTTCCTTCAGCTATTTATGGCGAAAATCTTTATCAATATTATTCCCGCTTGGATACAAGGGTGCTAAATAGAGCACTTCCATCTCCAGGTAACTGGGATTTTGTTAGCATAGAACAAGTTGTAGGTTTAAAACCTGATCTTGTAATTATTTGGTCATCGCAAACCGATGCCATTGAAAGTCTTGAACAATTCAACATACCAGTATACGCAGTTATGTTAAATAGTTTTTCAGATATCTACAAAGAGATTGAAGATTTGGGAATATTGCTGGATTGTAGTGACAGGTCGGATAGTTTGGTTGCTTTATCTAAAGGCAATATGGAGACCATCCATAAGAATAATGAAAACATTAAAAGCGCATATTTTATGTGGTCGCAGGGTATAACTGAAACCTCAGGAAAGAACAGCACTGTAAACGAATTATTGAAGGCAGCAGGAGTAATAAATGCATGTAATCTCTTCGATGAACATGTTTCTGTAAGTGTAGAAAAGATTTATGATTGGGATCCTGACATGATTATTATGTGGTACAATGAGAAGCTTGATCCAGTAGATGTTCTAAATGACCCATTATTGCAAGGATTACGAGCAGTGAAGGAAGGTAAAGTATATGAATTACCTGAAGTTTTTGCTTGTGATTTCTGGACACTTAAGATGCAATATCCTGTACAGTTAATTTCAAAATGGGCTTATGATAGTAATCTTGATACGAATATGCAGAAGCAACTAGTTAATAAAATGTATAAGCAACTTTATGGTATTGAATTGATAAATTGATGAACACTAAAGCGCTGAGATATATTGCAATTATTGCACCTATCCCTGTGATAATGGTTTCTTTGTTATTGGGAGCATCAGAAGATATAACAATCGAAAAGGTTTTTTCATTTCTATTTTTTGGTGATTTGACCGATTCAGAATTGATAAAAACCATATTATTTCATATTAGGTTACCCAGGGTATTGTTGGTGTTTTTAACAGGTGGTATTCTAGCTGTATCGGGTTCAGCAATGCAGGCCATTTTTCGAAACCCTCTGGTTGACCCTTATATTCTTGGATTATCATCTGGTGCAGCATTTGGGGCTGCTCTTGCATTATATGTAGCAGTACTACCAATTCAGTTATCAGCATTTGTTTTCGGGCTCTTGGCTGTAGGGTTAAGCTATGTAATGGCCAGAAAGAATAATCAGGTTTCGGTTGTATCGTTAATACTGGCCGGAATAATTACCAATGGAATTTTTACAGCGTTGTTAACCATTGTTCAGATTGTAAGCGACCCATTTAAATTACAAAGCATTGTACATTGGATTATGGGAAGTTTTCATACTGCTAGCTGGTACGAACTTCAACTGGTAATATTACCAGCTTTTGCTGGACTTTTGGTGATATTTATTTTAAGATGGAAGTTGAATGTTCTGGCTCTGGGTGATGAAGAGGCATTATCAGCAGGAGTAAATCCAGGACGAATAAAAATATCGATACTTATTGCAACAACAATGGCAAGCTCAGCAGTAATTGCTGTATCGGGTATTATTGGATTATATGGATTAATAGTACCTCATATCGTTCGAATGATATTTGGAGTAAATAATAAAGTTACAATGCTAATGAACCTGTTGCTTGGAGGAACTTTTCTGGTTATTATTGACGATATATCACGTTCTTTCAGTGGGTTTGAAATACCTATTGGTGTTTTCACAATGCTAATATGTGCACCATTTTTTATTTGGTTACTTAAAAAAACAAATACCGGATGGCAATGAAAGAAAAACCAATTATTTCTGTTACAGAACTTTCGTTTGGCTATAACCAGAATCAGTCGGTAATATCAAATGTAACCTGTAATATTCCTGAAAATACTTTAACGGTTATAATGGGGAAAAATGGCTCTGGAAAATCAACGTTTCTTCGTTTGCTTGGTGGAATAATGCAATATAATTCAGGTGCTATAAGTGTTAATGGCTTTGAGTTAAAAAAAATGAAACTGGGGGATAGGGCTAAAATGATAGGCTTTCTACCACAGCATCATAAGCCTGTTTTTCCGTTTAGGGTTTCTGAAGTTGTACTCACAGGAAGGGCTTCATATATTCGGTTTTCACCTAAAAAATCAGATGAATATCACGTAGATAGAGCTCTTGAACTAATAGGAATCTCATCCTTAAAAAACAGAATTTATTCTGAATTATCGGGTGGTGAACAGCAACTTGTAATGATTGCCAGGATATTGGCCCAACAACCCAAAATACTACTACTGGATGAGCCCATCAGTCACCTCGACTATCATAATCAGATTCGTATACTAAAACTTATAAAGGAATTAGTTTCAAATAATATTACCGTAGTTGCAGTTCTTCATGACCCTAACATGGCCTACCTGTTCGGAGAAAAGTTCATTTATGTGCATGATAGTCAGGTTCATGAGGTAAAAGATGAAAAGCCCTGGGAAAACCATCTGGTTAATAATATATTTGATAATGAACTATTTCCTCATGAGCATGATGGGAAATATATTTTTATACCTAAGATTTAATGAACGATCAGGTTACCGAAGTATTAAAGATGGCCTATAATGCTGGGGCAAAAGACGAATACCACCGTCTCTCAACTTCAAATGGGAAGATTGAATTTTCGAAAGTTTGTTCAGCAATTGAAAAATATACAAAACCAGGAGCATTAATTTATGATATAGGATGTGGACCAGGCCGATATACTGAATACCTAATTAATAAGGGTTACTTTGTGGGCTGTGTAGACCTTTCTGAAAAATCCTTAGAAATGTTTGATGAGCGATTGCAAGGTGCAAATAATGATAAGGTTTTGTTTTCGAAGGCTTGTTGTGCTTCTGAGCTTGAATGGGTTGATAGTGATAGTGCAGATACAATACTCCTTATGGGTCCAATGTATCATATCATTGATAATATAAAGCGTAAATCCGTTGTTTCACACTGCCATAGGATTTTAAAAAACGGAGGGCATCTTATTTCAATGTTTTTGAGCCCTTATCCGGCATTGATGCAACAAAATATCGACGAGTCAACTTTTTGGGATATATCAGCTAAGAATAACTGCCTTATTACAACCACAAGTTTTAAAGGTTTTAGGGTACCACAATATAGATGTTGGCCAAAAAATGCCATAAGCGAATTTCAACACTTTTTTTCCGAGAAGGACTTCATTCATGTAGATGAAATTGAACATCCCATTCATAGTGGGATAACCGAAATAAAAGATAATTGTTCGCACCAATATTTTGTAGTCTTCAAAAAAGAAAATTAGGCTGATTATGCAGACAAACTTTTTTAAAGCATCTTAACAAGTCAGGTTTCACACATTTGTTTTTATTTTGTATTAAGATTTTAACGAATTAGGGTATTATGAAATTAAAAGTATTATTTGTTTGTTTAGGAAATATTTGCCGCTCCCCAAGTGCAGAAGCAGTATTTAAAGGATATGTGAAAAAAAAAGGTGTTGATAAGAGTTTCTTCATCGATTCTGCTGGTACGTATGGATATCATGAGGGAGAGCCTGCCGATAGAAGAATGCAACGTCATGCTATAAAAAGAGGTTATAACCTCACATCAATTTCGCGTCCGTTTAATCCCAATACTGATTGGGACGAATTTGATTATATAATTGGCATGGATGATTCTAATATGAGGAATTTGGCAGATATGGCGCGTAATAAGGATGACCTTAAGAAACTATATATGATGACAGATTTCTCTAAAAATTATAATCATACTGAGGTTCCTGACCCATATTATGGTGGTGATCAGGGATTTGAGCTTGTGTTGGATTTACTCGAAGATGCTAGCGAGGGATTATATAATCAAATCCAATAGTGAGAAGTGATCAGCTATGTAAAACATGTTTAATTAACATGGCTTTAATCCTGATACAGACAAGTTTTTAGGCATAACTATAAATTATAAAACCCCGAAATATCGTGTAGCTACGTAGTTGTTTCTTTTATACATTGCACCCAATATTGAAAAAGGCAACAATTATGAGAAACACGTTGATTACATGTGTGATAGTATTTCTATCAATTATTTCACAATCTGTTTTTGCACAAACTTATACTCTCACCGACGATGATGTGGTAGTAAACGGAGGCTTTATTGAAAGCTGTTCATACAGCTTTGCTTTAACCGATATAATTATACCAGATGTGCTGGATTGGCAGAGTGTTATTGGGATTACCTATTACTATATAAATGGTGTATTTTCTAATAGAGGTATAACTAGCATTGTTATACCAAACACCATAACCAATATCCCTGGTTTCTGTTTTTCACATAATGCGATATCCTCTCTTGATTTAAGTAATAACACTAACTTAATAAGTATTGGTCATTATGCGTTTATGGACAACCAACTAGTTTCTATTAATATCCCAAATAATGTTACCTCAATTAGATATGCTGCATTCAACCAGAATGACATTGTTACAATTAATAATATACAATCTGATGGGTTTGTTTTTGCCCGTGATGATACAGGTAATGATGATATAACCAAAATTGTTTCTTATGGTGGAAATAATACTAATGTGATCTTGCCTTCAGGAGTAGTAACCATTGGCTATGATTCATTTCGTCAATCAAATTTATCAAGTGTTGATTTTTCTCAGTGCATAAATACCCTAACCACAATAAGGACCATGGCATTTGGACAAAATCAATTAACAAGTGTTGATTTAGGTAATTTTTCATCTCTGACATCAATTGATAGTTCAGCTTTTAGTTATAATATCATTGATACTTTAGATTTAAATGGATGTAATAACTTAATAATTATTGATGAAGGTGCATTCTATGACAACAACCTACCAAGCCTGGTATTAACAGGTTGTAACAATCTTACTTCGATCGGACTTTTAACCTTTTATTTTAATCAGATTTCAAATGTGAACTTGAATGATTGTGATAAATTATCATCAATATATGGTTGGGCATTTCATAATAATAATATTTCAAGTGTAAATATTGACAGCTGTGAAAGTTTGGTTTATATTGGTGAGGGTGTTTTTTTCGACAATAATATTACCGGTTTTACCCTTCCAAACCCAATTATGCCTGACTCTACTCTCATAGGTTGGGAAGATTCATATGGAACTATGCACAATGGTGGGGACATGGTTACAGATCTTACATCTTACTATGATGCAGAATTTACCGAAACTCTAATTTACGACATAACCTTCACAGTAACCGATGGCACAAACCCCATTGAAAATGCCAATGTAAATCTTACCGGATACGGTGATCAAACAACCGATGCATCTGGGATTGCTATTTTTACAAATGTAATTCCTGAAAATGATATTGTTTATACCATAACAGCTACAGCCTACAATCAGCTAATAGATTCATTATCTGTAGTTAACACAGACATTAATGAGCCTGTAACATTAATACTTACAACATACGATGTAACATTTGATGTAACAGATGGAGTTGATCCCATTGAAAACGCCACAATTTCACTTGATGGTTATGGTAGTCAGGTTACTGATGCCACTGGTGCTGCAATATTCTCAAATATTGCTCCTGAAAATGATATTGTTTATAGTGTTGTTGCCACAGGTTATAATAATTACGTTGATTCATTATCTGTTATAGATTTGGATGTAAGTGAACAGGTTATATTGGAATTAACATCATATGATGTGACCTTCACTATAACGGATGGAACTGACCCTGTAGAAAATGCAACAGTAACTTTAAACGGTTATGGGAGTCAGGTTACTGATGCTTCAGGAATTGCAATTTTCATTGATGTAGTACCTGAAAATGATATTCCTTACAGCGTTGTTGCTGCCGGTTTTGTTGGCCATAATGGAAATGTAAGTGTTGTTGACACAGATATAAGTGAGTCGGTAATACTCACGCCTGCCGCAACTTCATACAATGTAACATTTAGTGTAACTGATGGTACTTCTCCCATCGAAGGAGCCGCTATTAACCTAAGCGGTTATGGTACACAAGTAACAGATAGTTATGGAATAGCAATTTTTGCAGAAGTTTCACCAGGAGTAGATATACCATATAATACAAACGCCTCCGGTTATGAGACTTTCTATGGTTTTGTTACTGTGATAGATGAAGATATTGAAGAAACTGTTACTTTATTCCTAGCCTCATATGAAGTTACTTTTGAAATATCTGATGCAAATGGCAATATTGAAGGTGCTTTGGTAGAACTTGACGGTTATGGTTCGCAATATACAAATAGCACTGGCAATGCTGTATTTATCGATGTATTTCCTGGCTTATTGGAATATACTGTTAGTGAATCACAGTATTTTGATGTTGATGGAAACATTAGTGTAGTAGATGAGGACATTATTGAATTAGTTTTGTTAACACCAACTACAATCATTAATCAACAAAAAAACAACATTGAGATATTTCCAAATCCGGCACAAAATAGAGTGTCAATTACCAATGCTGATAATATGGAAATCACTATATTCTCAAAGTATGGTGATGTCTTATATACGAGTCAGAAATACAACTCTGATTTCATAGATGTTAGAGAGTATGGTTCAGGATTATACTTTATAAAAGTAGATAATACAATCACCAAACTTCTGATCTCAAAATAACTATTCCATTATTTCAAAATCAGCTTTTTCGGCTCCGCAAACCGGACAAATCCAATCATCCGGAATATCTTCAAATGGTGTTCCTGGGGCTATTCCTCCATCAGGGTCACCTTCAGCAGGATCATAAATATGATCGCATACCATACACTGGTATTTTGGTCCAAGATCTTTAGTAGAAAAAGTTTTCGAT
The DNA here is from genome assembly GCA_016845105.1 of Bacteroidota bacterium. GTDB lineage: Bacteria > Bacteroidota > Bacteroidia > Bacteroidales > F082. The sequence continues at coordinate 7,232 of JAERTF010000149.1, forward strand.
TCAGTCTTTTCGTTTTCAGGCTTTATGTAAGTAGGTGCATTTTTCGGTGCTTTTCCCTTTTTTTCATTTCTGTAGTAATCGTAAGTAAGTGGCTCACCATCTGCTTCCAGAAGATCATTTTCGATTATCTCACCTACATAAATAATATGTGATCCCACATCAAATTTATTTACAACTTTACACTCAAACCAAGCAATTGACTCATCTGTTACTATTGGTGTTCCGGTAATGCCAGTTAAAAATGTGGTACCTTCAAATTTATTAATAACTTTTCCTGTTTTGTACCCAAATTTTCCAATTATTTCCGGTGATGCTTCTTGCTTTAGAATAGATATTGAAAACGCCTTACTTTCTTGTATCAACCCTGATGTGTAATTGTCTTTATTGCAGGCAATTGCAATCTGTGGTGGCTCTGCAGTAACCTGAAAAGCAGTGTTTGCAATGTATCCGCTTTTTTTACTTCCGTTGCCCGAACTAACAATGTATAATCCATATGTGATTTTGAAAAATGCTTCGGTATTCATAACTATTTTTTTGATTGCCTCAAATTTACGAAAATAAAACTCATCGAAAAACCGTTTACTTTAATTAATAAGTTATTAATTTGCATGTTTAACTGTTAAACCTATATTTTTTGTATCGTCAATTATACTTCATATCATTTATTGCAATTTGTTTGGTTACCTCTTTAATGGGTTGTAAATCAAGTAAAATAATTACTAGGCCTGAACCTGAAAAGGTGAATACTGCAAATCAACAGGGAACGGCCGTTGATTATGAAGAAGCGGTGAAGCGGCATTTTGATATGCAAAGTGAAAGAACCAAGCGTATGATGATCAAATCAGAAAAAATTAAAGTTCAAAAAAACTATGGTAAAAACCGACAATGGTACGATCAGCTTTTTAATACCAGTTGTTTTAAAAATTCGGCAATGGTTAAAACCGGCCATTCCCATTCCACAATTACCAAAAGGCAGTCTTGTTTTATAAAAGAGTAACAATGAAAAAAGCAATTTTATCAATTTTTATTTTAGTTTCAACTGTCTCATCATTTGCTCAGTTTGGCAACTTATTGAATTTCAATAGTGGTGGACTAATTATGGTACAATGGGACATGGCTATACCAACCGGCCAAACCCGGGATTTCATCTCCAATGGGACTTTTAAAGGTATAAGTATTGATTATAGACATTGTTATAGAAATAATTTCATTATTGGTGGAAGAACTGGTTGGACTGGATTTTACGAAAATAAAGGATTAACGGATATCGAAAATGGGATAACAAAAGTATATTCGCGGTTGGAGCATAAGATCAATGCTGCACCTATATTGTTTGTTGTTGACTATATGGTTCCAAGTAATAAATTTATTACCTATGCAGGGATTGGGGTTGGGGGATATTTTATAAACTCCTTAGTATCATCAGATAAATTAGGCAATAAAAATACTAATACATTTCATTTTGGCGTTTCCCCTGAAGTAGGCATTACCATACCATTTATTATCAGCAACTTTGGACTTAATGTTAGTACACGCTATAATTTTGTTTTGAAGACTTCTAAAACTACTAACTTTTCATGGTTCGATTTCAATATTGGACTATCTTTTATGTACTAAACAATTAGCTTAAAATGTCATCTAAAATTACAATAGCATCTATAATAATCTCAATACTAATATTGTTTATTTCACCAGCATGTAATAAAGGATCTGTAAATCCAAATATTCCAAGAGCTGTTATTAATGTAACCATCGATCCTAACACAACTGTTTACCAGGAATTAAATACACCAGGAGGGTGGTTATACCTTGAGGAGCAACCTGGAATTTATATTCCCTACGACAGCCGAGGAGTTATTGTTTATAGATTAAGTATGACAGAGTTTAAGGCATATGAGCGCCAACCTCCTGATTATCCATATGAATGCTGTAACGAATACATGAAAGATTGCACGAAGCTAATCGTAGGCGGTAATTATCCATTTATCAAGGATACATGTAATGGCAATTTGTATCAAATGCTTGATGGTTCATTGTTTTCAGGTGAAGGAGTTTATCCTTTAATAGAATATAATGCAATGTTTGATGGAGCCTTGCTGCATGTTTTTAATTAGGGTTAAAGCTTAATACTAGCAATATCAAAAACACAAGTAAACTAAAACCTGCTGGTTGTTTTATAAGTTGAATTATTATATGATAAACAATTTTCCTTTGAATCATTTCAATTAATTATTTTTGATTTTAAAAACATTTTCATGAAGAATAAACCTATCGTACATTTTGGTATTTCACGATTTATTAATGAACAAACCATCGGAGGTGTGATATTAATTTTCACAACTATTGTAGCTTTATTTTGGTCAAATTCATCTTACTATGAAAGTTATCATAGTTTATGGCACGATTACAAAGTTGGATTTGTGTGGGGTGACATAGATATAATTGGCTCGCTTCATCACTGGATTAACGATGGTTTAATGGCTATTTTCTTTTTTACAGTTGGATTGGAAATTAAGCGTGAAGTAATGGGCGGTGAGCTCAATTCCATAAAAAAAGCCTCACTTCCAATATCAGCAGCAATTGGTGGTATGGTGATACCAGCTGTTTTATATAGTATTGTTGCCATTAAATATCCTGAATATATAAATGGTTGGGGAATTCCTATGGCTACTGACATTGCTTTTGCCCTTGGCCTTATGGCTATGTTTGGGAAGAGAGTAAATATCAACCTTAAAATTTTTTTAACGGCATTGGCAATTGCTGATGATTTAGGAGCTGTACTAGTGATAGCTTTCTTTTATACCGATACTATTGTTTTTACAGAGCTAATCACCGCCTCTATTTTTCTTGGAGTTTTAATAATAGCAAACTTATCAGGTGTTCGTCGAACCTTGTTTTATGCTTTGGTTGGATTTGCCGGAGTATGGGTAGCATTTATGCTATCAGGTGTTCATGCTACAATAGCAGGGGTGTTGATAGCATTAACAATACCAGCCAGGACTAAAATTGATGAAGATAATTATATTTCCAGTCTGTGTGATCTTGCAGATAATTTTAAAAAAGAGCCGCCCACTGGCGATAATTTGCTTTCGAAAGAACAGGTTCATATTCTTTCGGATGTAGAAAAACTAAATGACCGGGCACATACACCGCTTCAAAAACTCGAGCACGCTTTGCACCCCATAATTACGTTTTTTATACTACCCGTTTTTGCTTTAAGTAATGCCGGGGTTCATATTGAAGGTAGTATTATAGATATGTTGATCCATCCAATATCAATAGGTATAATTTTAGGGTTATTGATTGGGAAATTTGCAGGAATATCACTTTTCTCGCATCTTGTTGTTAAATTTAAATTGGCGACGCTTCCAGATAGTTTAACTTGGAATCAAATATATGGAGTTGCATTTCTAGCAGGTATTGGTTTTACAATGTCAATGTTTATTTCTGATTTGGCGTTTGATTTAGCAGAATATAAACAAATAGCAAAAGTAGGAATCATGGCAGCATCCTTTCTGTCAGCATTAGTTGGAATGATATGGTTGGCTGTAAGTTTACCAAAGAAGAAATGATTCATCCAAGAGTGATTTCTAATTATGGTTATAATGATTAACTAACTATTTTTGTTGTTACTAATTTTTAAATAATCATAACAATAATGAATAATCCAGCTAAAATTAATTATCCAATAAATAACCTTACACAAAATCGTTGGAGTCCAAGGGCTTTTAGTGAAAAAAAGGTTGAAAAAGAAAAAGTTAGCAGTATACTAGAAGCTGCACGTTGGGCACCATCGGCTTTCAATGAGCAACCTTGGAGATTTATTATAGGTCATAAAGGAGATAGTACTTATGATAGTATATTAAGCACGTTGGTAGATTGGAATATTTTGTGGGCAGGCAAAGCACCGGTACTTATACTGAACATAGCCAAGAAAACATTTACTCAAAATGGAGGGCAGAATGTTACATTCAAATATGATTTGGGACAAGCAGTTGGCCTTATGATATTAGAGGCCGTAAACCAGGGGCTTGTGTCTCATCAAATGAGTGGCTTTGATGCTAATAAAGCAGCAGAATTATTAAAAATACCAGATGATTATCAAGCAGTTTCGGTAACAGCCATTGGCTATTATGGAAATATTGAGAATCTCCCTGAGGATATGGTGACCATGGAGAATAAGGAAAGGGAGAGAAATAAATTAAATTCAATGGTTTTTGAAGGTGAGTTTGGGAAATCGATGGAATTGTAATTTGGACTCCGTTAATTTTAAATTCAAGAAATGAAACAAATAATTATTGCAATATCTTTTCTGATTTCTATTGTCATAGTTTCATCCTGTCAGATGGGTCAAAAGAATAGAAAAACAACAAAAAAAGGCAACAAAAAGGAGCTTAAAATTGTAGTTCCTGAGTTTAATGCTGATTCCGCTTTCCTTTTTATTGAAGAGCAGGTTGATTTTGGGCCACGAGTACCTGGAAGTGAGGGCCATAATAATTGCGGTTTATGGATAGTTGATAAACTAGGTAGATATGGGGGGGAAGTTGTTGTTCAAAATTTTAAAACTAGAACATATGACAAAGTAGCCCGTAATGGAAAAAATATTATTGCATCTTTTAATCCAGATGCCCAAAAACGACTTTTATTAATGGCACATTGGGATACTCGGCCATTTGCAGACCATGATGATAATGTGGAAAATCACAATACACCCATAGATGGAGCAAATGATGGAGCTAGTGGGGTAGGTGTTCTTATTGAAATGGCAAGACAGTTTCATAAAGAAAGTCCAAAAGTAGGTGTTGATATAATACTATTTGATTTGGAAGATTGGGGGCCTCCCCATGAAAAACAAATCACATATGATGAAGAATATTGGGGGTTAGGATCACAATACTGGTCTCAAAACCCTCATATTTATGGATATTCTGCATCTTATGGAATATTATTGGATATGGTTGGCGCCAAGAATGCCGAATTTCGTCGTGAATATCATTCTGACAGAGAAGCTGGTTTCGTAGTTGACTTGGTTTGGAATACTGCTGCCGATTTGGGATATCGGGATATTTTTATTGATGAACAAGGTGGGCAAATTACTGACGATCATTATTTTGTAAATAAATATGCTAAGATACCGTCGATTGATATAATTCATCTGGATCCAAATAGTAAAAACAGGAGCTTTTTTGATCACTGGCATACAATAGATGATAAAGTTGAACATATAGATAAACAAAGTCTTCAAATTGTTGGTGATGTATTAATGACGGTGGTCTACAACGAATAGTTGAGTTTTCCATTCTTGCTTATTTCTCTATACCAAGGATTGAAATGTCAAAAGATATTGTGGATATTATTTTGATTTACTAAAAACCCTCCTTAGCCATATAGGTAGAATTATTACTCCAATTATTAAATATGGGTAATATGAAATAAGTCGCCAGAATACAGCTAATGGCGCATACCATGATTCGTTTGGAATAAAATCTCCCAAGAAATCAGAAAATACAAACTCAGCAATGCCACTGCCACCCGGAGTGGGGCTAACAAGCAAAATAATCCACATGCTTAACTGTCTTCCATAAATCAAAAAATGGTCTACAATATTATAGCGATCAGCAAAAAAAGCCAGTAACATGAAATTAACTACCCAATATCTTCCAGTCCATGCAAGTATTGTAGCTAGAAAACTTTTTACCCAGTAGTTAATAGGTTTTCGTTTTATTGAAACAGAAGTCTGGATTAATTGATTTGCTGATTTTCTTGCTCTGGTTCTCCATCTTACAAGAATTGGGAAAAGAAAAACCCAGGAAATGAAAGACTTGAATAAATGAGGATTTATAAATAATGCATATGTTAAAAACAACGTGTACACGAATATTACAATATAACCTCCATAAAAAGCATAAATTATTTGGTCAATTGATATAGAATCTGGTGGGAAAATGTTTGTCCCAAAGGCGAAGAATACAAGTGGTACAGAAACAACAAAAAACACCTCATCTAAAAATATTGCAGTTAATACCACTGCAGTACTTTTTCCAGCACTTAATCCTTCTTTATATAAAAAGAAAATTGCAGGTCCTGTACCTCCAACAACTGATGGGGATATGGCAGAACTAAATTCCCAAAGCATAATTACGTTGAAGGATTGACGCCAACTTAGCTTTCCATCAGTAAGGATTATTAATCTATACATATATGCAAGATCCCTAACTGCCATCATCAATAGGGCAACAACAATATAGAAAAGTGTATGCCAGCTAAATGTTACAAAGGAAAAGGTTTCGGCATTGAAGCTACTATACATAAGATATGCACTAACACCCAGACCAATGAGTATTGGTAATATTATTCGGCTTGGTTTTAGACTGTTAACTATTTTATCCACTGGTATGGCTTGTTTTGCAAATATAGTCTATATAAATAGTTGTATATTAATTTTTACAACTATTTATACTACTTTGATAATAGTATATATTTACGGTTTGTAAAGAAGAGTAGCCGATTGCGCAACTAAATTTTTCAGGTTATTACTAGATTTTAATTTGGGCAACAATGTTAATAATTAGTGCTATTAAGATATTATTTTTATGATTTGTTATGCGCTTTTTTTTGTGCCTCAATTCCTTATTAATTCTTCAAACAGCAATATCTGAAAGAAATGCTGATTTACAAATCTGATATTTATTATACCAGAAATTTAATCAACTAGCTTATTGGAGGATAAAAAATCCCAAAGTATTTGATTTGGGCTATTTCCCTCGATGTCACCAGTAAACCATGAATGCCCACCTACTTTGCCATTTAATTCATGAATTGTATACAAGATGACAGAAGTGTTTTCATTTCCACCTGAATATGACTTTCTTACCACATCTCCACCATTCAGATCAGTTGTCAAAAGACTTGAAGCTGGAATACCATTGTGATTCAACCAATAATTCACTACATCTTGAATGGATTGATAATACTGATTGCCTTCATAAGGCAAAACGTCATCAGCAATACCATGGAAATGTATCACTGAAGTGTACTCGTTAGCATCACATGATTCAGGTAGCATTACTCCAGACATTATCCCTACTGCTGCGATTAAATTTCCTCTTGAGCATGCAAGCCCATAAGACATCATACCTCCATTAGAAAACCCTATTGCATATATCCGTGATGAATCAACATTATACTCATTACTGATTTTAGAGATAAGTAGTTCTGTAAAATAAATATCATTCTCCCCAATGCTTTGAATTCCATTGTCTCCTGGATCCCAATATGCGTCTCCTTTTTCACCAACAACTGCTTGAGGATAAGCTACAATGAAATTTTCAATGTCAGCCAACGAATTTAAATCACCAACATTGTTTACATAATATGATGCACAGCCCCCATAACCATGAAAATTAATTATCAAAGGTACAGGGTCATTACTGTTATATGATGCAGTTACATGTAAGATATATTCTCTTGTTATTCCGTTATGTTCTATTGTAGTGTATCCGGAATGATCAGAATTGTTACATATGTTGTCCTTAACATTTATAGTATCATCATCTTTACTACATCCTGTAATTGCAGAGGTAAGTATTAGCAGGATCACTAAATATCCAAATTGATAAATCCTAAAGTTTTGTTTTCTCTTTGTAATCCTTTTAAATTTATTTATCTCTATTTTCATATTTACTATTCATTTTTTTAGGGATACTAACCGCGGCATGATTTTTTTTGTTGTGCATAGTTGTTTGTTATTCTATCAACTTGATAAACACGATTAGTCCTTTTCTAAGATTTGTCAAATTAAGTCTTAATAGAATGTATTTAATAAATATTATTAAAGCTAATAAACCAAACATTCCAAGGGCAATAGCATATTTACTTTCAGAATTTCCATATACAAGTGTCAATAGGATTATTCCAATTCTCAAAAGACTTATTAATAGTTCCCGAAATTGTGATTTTAGATAGCAGTTTAGTTCAGTTTTATTTTCTGTTTTTTTTGAAATATAAACAGTTATTTTCCCTCGTCCTGATTTAAATGGGTCTAAAACATCTCCTTTCTTTTTTATTTCGAAGTTATTCTCCTCAATGAAACGAAGTCTTTTTAAGATACTACCTATCTGTCTTTTGTCGAATGAGGTGAGAAAGATATTTGTTTCTAAGTCTAAATTTTCTATTCGATTTTTAACTATTTCTAGTCCATAATTCAATTCGAACTTTATTTCAGATGTCAAACCAAGTTTATTTGTCATTTTATCCTTTTCTTGCAATCCTGACTAGCGTTAAGTAAGTTCCTGATTATCAGCTGTTATATTTCACGTCAAAATTAGTCATTTATTTTAAAATTTGTCACCAACCTAAGGTTGTCAACAGTATTTAATCAGCTCGTTGAAATAGATGATTTAACTTTTATTCTGTTCCAGATGGGCCGATGAGTGGAATTATGCATAACTAAATTATAAAGTTAAATCAAAGTATGATTAATGAAACCCAAGCAAGAAATATAAACGATACACCAAGTACCAACAGGTATGATATCAGAAACAATAGAGAGGCAAATATCGATTTAATCCATTTGAACTTATAATATGACTTTATCCAAAGAATAACTGATACCAGAATTAGTATATTGCGTATGGCATCAATTATTGCGAACGGGATAAGAAGGTACAGTAATCCAAAAATAATCATTATTAGAAAGACAAGCGATTGCAGATGTATTAAAAAAACCAGATGCTCAATGTAATATGTGTCCTTTCCAAAGAACCAGAATAATAGAATGGCAGCAATTGGTATAATAAAGAACATTGAAACAGAGGTGTATTCATTGAATTTATTTCTAAAATTATTTCTTCCTTCCTTTTTGTTTAATGATTTTAGTTTGTCCATTTCAATGCCAAAAACTGTACTATCACTTTCAACATTTAATTCTATGGCTTTTGAGGTATTTGTATCAACAGAGGTTGAATTATAAATATTAGCTAGTGTGTCAGTATCTGAATTATTAAAAACAACCGGAGTTTCAGACGTATCTTCATTGTCATCAAAAATCAATGCTGAATTGTTAGTGAATGATAGCATTGCGAAATAGACAAAACTTACCAATAAATATATTCTAATGGGTGTTAGATATTTTGTCCTTTTTCCTTTAAAGAACTCTTTGGTTAGTATAGCTGGTTTTGATATTAGGGTGCGGAATGTGATAAAAAATTTAGAGTCAATATTTAAACTTCCAGCTAGTAAATCACCAATAAGATATCTAAACACCAATCGCATTTCTTTATTGCGTTGACTACAATGTGGGCAAAAGTCAAACTGGCCGTTGAAACTATTTTCACAATTAGGACAAAGTGTTTTTTTAATATTAGCCATATCTGAAATTGTATTTTCTTTAATTAAACAATAAACTTATGCTAAGCTAATTTAGTAATTGTTGATTTACAACATTAGAAATAAGACAAAATGACACGTTTGCAAGGCGCCGACTGTCAAAATGACCTGATATTAAATTGATTTTCGCTCTTTTTGCAAATGGAATAGGGTTTGAATATGACCATATATACGAAATCGAATATTAATAATTAATAAAAAATAGGAGAACAAAAAATGAATTTAGTAAAATTTAATCACCCAGGATTCACAAGCTTTTTTGATCATTTGGAAAGAAACCATTCAGGTTTTCATAATCACAACAGAGGCAATGTACCTTCAGTTAATATAATTGAAAATGATAACAACTTTGTAATTGAATTTGCTGTGCCTGGAGTAAAAAAGGACGAGTTCAACATCAATCTTGACAATCAAACACTAACTGTATCTAGGGAAGTGAAAGAGGAAAAAGAAGAGAAGAAAGATAACTATACCAGAAAAGAGTTTGTTTATGGTAATTTCAGTCGTTCATTCACATTACCAAAGAATATTGAGTTTGAAAAAATTGGTGCAGAATATAATGAAGGAATCCTTGAATTATTACTTCCAAAAAAAGAGGAAGAAGCAAAACTAACACGAGATATTAAAATCTCTTAGCGCAACGTTTTAACTGCCAAGCACTAATTGTAGAACCCGGTACTAGTATCGGGTTTTTTTGTTTCTTTAAAAGTATATTTTCCAATAAATTAACCTTTTTAAAAATAGCAGGATCTCGAGGTTCGTTTCTTGTTTATAGACGTTAAACCATTGTTTATCTATTTATTTACGTTTTGTAATATCTAACATGATTTGACGTTTGTTTTTAAAATACATTTGTATATTAAATCGAACCTAAATTAATTTATTATGAAAAAGTTTATACTTGCGTTTTGTGCAACCATTTTGATTGGAAGTATTGCATTAATTGCCTCTGAAACTGAATCAAAAAAAGTCACGCTTGATCCCAAAGTGCGTTACGGAAAACTAGATAATGGGATGACATATTATATAAGGTCCAATGATCTTCCCGAAGACCGTGCGGATTTCTATATTGTTTTTAATGTTGGTGCTATTCTTGAGAATGATGACCAGGATGGGCTTGCGCATTTAACTGAGCACATGGCCTTTAATGGCACAAAAAATTTTCCTAAAAAAGGGGTGCTTGATTTCCTGGAAAGAAATGGGGTTGCTTTTGGACACAATGTTAATGCATTTACCAGTCTAGATGTCACAGCTTACAACCTTAATGATGTACCAATAACTGACGAAGCGGTAGTTGATTCAGCATTATTAGTAATTCACGATTGGTCGAATTATGTTTCTTTTGAAGATGAGGAAATAGACGCTGAACGTAAAGTAGTTCATGAAGAATGGCGGACACGTAGGAGTGCTGATTTCAGAATGATGAAAGAGCTTATGCCAATTACCTATAAAGGATCAAAGTATGCCAAAAGAGATGTTATTGGTAGTCTTGATGTTATTGATAATTGTTCATACGAAACACTTCGTTCATTTTATCGTGATTGGTATCGTCCGGATTTGGAAACCGTTATAGTTGTTGGAGATTTTGATGCAAAAGAAATGGAGAGAAAAGTTATTGCATTGTTTTCTAAAGTACCAAAAGCTGTAAACCCAACACCACGACCTGTTTTTGAAGTTCCAAACAACAAGGAACCTCTGATTGGTATTGCCACAGATCCTGAAGCACAAAGAAATAGTGTAATGGTATATTTCAAGCATGATATTGTTGAACCCGAAGATAAAAACGTTGATTATATGCGCGACTTACTTGTTCACCGTTTATACAACGATATGATAAATGCAAGGTTAAATGAGCTTGTTCAAAAAGAAAACCCACCATATATAGTTGGATATTCGGCATATACAGGAATGACTAGATCCAAAGATGCCTATATGTCGGTGGCCTATGCTCGTGATAATGAGGTTTTAACTGCACTTGGAGCAGTTCTTCAAGAAAATCAGCGTGTACTACAACATGGATTTACACAAAGTGAATTGGATAGAACAAAAAAAGATATTTTACGAGGATATGAAAAGGCCTACAAGGAAAAAGACAAACAAAAAAACAATAGTTATGTTTGGGAATATTTCTCCAATTATCTTACAAATGAGCCAGCACCTGGAATTGAATATGAGTTTGCATTTGCCAACAAGGTCATTCCTGAAATTACTCTTGAGGAAATAAATGAACTTCCTGCAAAATGGATAACCGACGAGAATATTGTTGTCTCAATAACAGGGTTGGAAAAAGAAGGTGTTAGTTTACCTACGGAAGAAGAAGTGTTGAAAGTAATTGAAAAGACCAAAAATGCTCAACTTGAAGCATATGTTGATGCAGTACTTGACAAGCCTCTTGTTGCTGAATTACCAACGCCATCACCCATCATTAATACTGAAGTGCTTACAGATCTTGGTGTTAAAATTTGGACTTTAAAAAATGGGGCTGAAGTTATATTGAAGAAAACTGATTTCAAAGAAGATGAGATATTGTTTGATGCCTATAGTATGGGTGGAACTTCGTTGATAGAACTGGAAAAAATTCCTTCGGCTGATATGGCAACAACCATTGTTTCTCAATACGGAGTTAGTGAATTTGATAATATTACCCTTGAAAAAATGATGGCAGGGAAAGTACTTCGTCTTAATCCATATATTACTGATGTTTCAGAAGGATTTAGAGGATCTACTTCTCCTGAGGACATAGAAACATTTATGCAACTATTATACTTAAAATTTGAGCAACCGCGTTTTGATGAAGAAGCATATGGTGCATTTTTAGGTAGAATAAAAGCTTGGGTAAAAAATACAAGTACTGACCCAAGAACCGTTGCAAATGATTCAATTTCATTTTTAATGGCTGATCGTAATCCACGGAAAATGCCAATGAATACGGATAAGCTCAACAAAGTAGATTTTGAAGAAATAAAAGCAATTTACAATGATCGTTTTGGAGATGGAGCAAATTTTAGATATTATTTTGTTGGAAATATTGATGAGGCAAAATTAAAACCATTGGTTGAAACATATATTGGAGGATTATCTGATAAATCAGTTAATGAAACATGGGTTGACAACAATGTTCGACCTCCAAAAGAAGATGCTAAGAATGTGTTTAATATGCCAATGGAAACTCCAAAGGCCACAGTTTTTGTAAACTATAACGGCCCTTTTAAATATAATGCTGAAAACCTTGTTTACTTAAGTGCAATCAAATACATACTAAGTTTAAGATATACCGAAACAATAAGGGAAGAAGAAGGAGGAACTTACGGTGTTGGAGTTTGGACATCAACTAGTAAATATCCCTATGAAGGATTTAAGGTTAATATGAAATTTGATTGTGATCCTGAAAGAGCAGAACACCTAAAAGGAATAGTATTTAAGGAAGTTGAAATGCTCCAGAAAAATGGCCCCAAAGAAGTTGATGTACATAAAACCATCGAATACTTCATTAAAACACGTGAGGAAGATTTAAAGGAAAATAGTTTTTGGTTAAGTGCACTGGTTTCAATGGATAAGTATGATCTGAATACCATTGAGAAAGCTAATTATGAAGAAATTGTGAAGGAAATGACAGTTAAAAAACTTCAAAAATTTGCAGATAAGCTATTTTCAAAAAGTAAAAATGTTGAGGTAGTTATGCTGCCCGCTGCTGAATAGATTTGGTTTAATATTTACAAAAAATCTCCTGGGTTTATTATCTATCCAGGGGATTTTTTTATTTCATGAAATATAGTACACAACTAGGCAAAAAGAAGCAAACTAATTGCCATTACTCCCATTCCAACAATTAATCCATAAATCGAAAGATGATGTTCTCCATACTCTTCTGCAGCAGGTAATAATTCATCCAATGATATAAAAACCATTATTCCGGCTACTCCTGCAAAAAGTACTCCGAAAACTATTGGTGAAAGAAAAGGCATAAGAATTAAAAACCCTACAATTGCACCAACTGGTTCTGCTAAACCCGATGAGAGAGATAGCCAAAATGCTTTTTTTCGACTACCTGTTGCATAGTAAATGGGAATTGATACAGCTATTCCTTCCGGAATATTATGAATGGCTATAGCTACTGCAATGGCAATTCCTAATGTTGGGTCGGTAAGTGCTGCTGTAAACGTTGCCAGTCCCTCAGGAAAATTATGAATGGCGATTGCCAATGCAGTGAAAAGACCCATCCGCATTAATTTTGATGAATCTTTTGGACTCTCACCTGACATTTCTTCTACTTTATGCATTTCGTGAGGGTTTTCGGCAGAGGGAATTAGCCTATCTATAAGTGCGATAAATAAGATGCCTCCAAAAAATGCAGCAACTGTGTACCAATAACCTTGTGTTTCTCCTAGTTCAGATGCGAGTTCGGTTCGGGCTTTTACAAATATCTCAACAAATGAAACGTATATCATTACACCTGCAGAAAACCCAAGTGCCATTGATAAAAAACCTGTATTAGTTTTTTTTGCAAAAAATGCTATTGCACTACCAACTCCTGTTGACAACCCGGCAAATAGTGTTAATCCAAAGGCAAAGGCAATTGTACTCCATTCCATTTTTAGTGTTATTTAATTGATTTATTATCTCGATTATCCTTATAATCCTTATAAGCTTTTCTCATTTTTACTTTTTCCATTTCTCTGTCAATCACAAGTTTTGTAATCTGTTTTGCCTGTAAATCAACATTGTGCAGGTTTAAAGCCTCATTGAACTTATTTTCGTTTACATCGTGCCTGTAGATTAGGTTACATAGTTTTTCAAAATCGTTGGCAAGCAAGTTTGATATAAAAGTAAATAGTCTAATCTCCAGTTCATTTCTGCTTAACGATTCGTAATCTTGTTTAGCAGGTTCATTGTAGCGGTATATTTCTTCGTTCAAAATACAAATATGTTGGTGAATCAAAAGTAGTTAAATCTGTGAGACTTTAATTTTGAGAAACAAAATTATTTAGTCGAACTCCTGCCTGCCGAAAATGGCATTGCAGGCAGGGATCCTGTGTGTAGTCGAAGGATCTCACAGGTTATACCTGCCAGCAGCAGGCTGGTTCCCCGCATCTTGATGCGTATTAAAAAATAAAGATTCCATTGAGATACCTCGTCAGCTTGTCGCAAGGAGTTAACCCGGAATATGCATTAGAGAATCTATTCTGAACTACAATTACAGCAAAATATACTACTTCGTTAAGTTTTGAAGCCTCACCATAGCGGTGCTATACTTTCATTTCAAAACTTTATATTTTATAGTACTTGTAGTTCTCATAACGAAGCTCCAATGCATAATCCGGGTTTAATTATTCTCAGAAAATAGTGGCATAGTTGTTGGATTTTGAAACTATAACCGCGGAAAATTATTTCTTATAACTAAAAAATACTGCTATGAAAAAATCAAAAAATAACAAAAAGGATCATGAAAGTAACAAACTAATATTT